>JAJZOS010000005.1 GCA_021851985.1 Microcaldota archaeon
TGAAAAAGCGGGTTATTATAAAAAATGAAAAAGAGAGATACAGGAATGCGATTCTATCACTTAAAAAAAGCCATACAAAAATATCACATATAAGAGGGGATAATCAATCTTATATTAAAAGTACTGAAAGAGATGGCACCAAAGTATCGAATAATATTAGGAACTGCAGACCAAGCCATTTCGATAAAAAAGAATATCACGAACTTAAACAGGATAGATGCACTTATTGCGGAGGCAAATTGATAAAGAAGAAGGCGACACGAAAAAGAGTGGTTATTGAGATGCATATGCCCAAGCCATATATTATTGAGCATGAGATCGCAATGTACTATTGCAAAAAGTGCGGAAGACAGGTGTCTGCGACCGTGCCAAACGCGCTGCCTAAGATGAAGTATGATATACACACAGTAATTCTGATCTCGTACTTGAATAAAATTTTGAACTTGCCTTTGGAAAGGATAGAGGAAGTTTTATGGGACATATTTGAGATTAACATTTCAAAAGGCACAGTAGCAAATATATTGAAGCGGTGCGAGGATTTTTTCGAATCTGAAGAAAAAGATTTGAAATAAGTGCTATTTTGAGTTTGCTTGTCCGCTCTCTTTTTTCTCTTTCTTCTTTATGATGTGTTCAGAAATGAAGAGGGAGGCCGAAGACACCAGCAATGCCGCTACTGCGGAAGCGACATATATGGGATTGCTGTCAAGGAATCCGGCAAACGGAGGCACTATTTTTGATGCCAGGAACTCTGCTGCGAGCGCGAACATGCTTAATGTGCTGGCAATCAACGACATGCTCTGTGCGATGTGGTAAAAGTCCTTCTTTTCAGGAGTGAAAATATCCTTGATCAGCGACCATTTCCAGTTTTCCTTTTTTGATTCTTTTTCAGCATCGATGCGCATGGCGCGCTTAGAAGCAGTTTTCAGGCCAGAATCCTGAATTGCCCTGGCCTCTGCAGGCATTGCGTATTTTTTGTCAGCATATTTCAATGACATCATTTAATCACCTATGAAAGCAAATTGTTTATTGAGGAATATCCTTCGAGCATGTGCTCCCTCTCGATCTGCTGATAGAGCATGTACATTATGCCAACAGTAAGAAGTATGCCCATCCCGGAGCCTATGGCCCCGGTTAGCGTGGCCAAGGAGGCCAGAAGCGCAACGAATATGCTGCCAAGAACAGTTATTGTGGGTATGTACTTGTTCAGAACGCTCTCTATTATCCGGGGATCCCTCCTGAACCCAGGTATCTGCCATCCGATTCCCTGAAGCTGCTCGGAGACGCTCTTGGGGCTCTGCCCGGTCATCTCTACCCAGAATTTCCCGAATATTATGCAGAGAATGACAAGGAATAATGTGTATGTTATTATGTGGATCCATTCAGGCACATAGATTATGCCGCCCCACGGCATGTAGAACTGGCTGCTGCTTGAAAGAAGGTATGAAACGTATGGACCGTATCCGCCTATGCCATATGGCGACTGGTATGGAAGCGGAAAGTTCGGGGATATTAGATACAAGACGCCACCGACGAGTATCGTGCTTGTCGCGCCGGTTGCAGACTGCTGTATCTGATAGAGAGCTATGAAGTGTGCTACGCTCGCAAACGTCCCAGTATTTACATGCGCAAGGAATGAGAACCATACGCTCAGCGAGACTATGAGCGAAGTTGCGAGTATGACCGGAAGCACGCTTACGTAAAGGAAGGGTATTGGAAGCCTGCCCCCCACTCCCCTCAGCTGGCTGAACGCAAGCGGCAGCTCGACCTTCATGTCATATGCGTATATGCTTATCAGCATCACCAGTATGGCGAATATGAGTGGGCCGAAGGCAAGGAACGCGTTTGGTATTGCGGAAGCGCCGCCGTTTGCAAGCGCAATCTGCGCCCCTGGGATTAATATATTGACAGTTCCGGCTATCACTGCGTATGCCACCCCACCGGCAATGAACAGATTTATGCCCGATGTGAGCCCGTACTTAACCATGATCTCGTCGAGGAATATCACTATTATTGCGCTTACTGCAAGCTGCAGCACGACTATTCCGAAGTAGCTGCTGCTTGCAAGCGGGACGTACCCTGTGGACGTAAATATTATTGACTCCACTACTGCAATTACTATTGCAGAAAGTTTTTGTATTCCCTGGAACTTGCCTTTCTGCTGAGGATCTGAAAGATCTATCTTGAGCAGGCCTGTGCCCTGTATGAGCTGCAGCACTATGCTTGACAGCACTATCGGGCCTATCCCAACTGTTATGAGGGTGCCGGTCCTTGCGGCAAATATTATGTTTATCAGCTGCAATACAGGCTGGCTGAGTGCGGCCCTGCTTACCCCAAACGCAGGAGTGCTGAAGAATCCGAAGTATATGGCCATTACGACTGCGGTCCACTTGAGCTTCTCCTTGAACGAAAGCGGAGTGCTGGGCTTCTTGACGTGAGGTATCAGCGAAAGTATGCTATCAAGTATCCCCATATCATCCCTATGAAAGTTCTATTATTGTGGTGTAACTTTTGTCCCTGTTCGTTACAAAACTAACTTGTGGCCTTTTCCCCATTGAATTGGAAATGCCCACAATGATAGCTGCCGGCATTGAAACAAACGAATGCAGCGAATTATAATTGCCATATCTAAATTTAATAATCTTTTTGCTTCCGCGCCTTTCTATGCTGTAATCATTTACACCGTAGTAGTTGGCTATGTTGCTCACCACCCTGTTAAACTGCACGGTGGTCATTGATGGCATTTTCTCTCCAGAGAGCACCATTATTTTGAGTACCTGACTTGAAATGCCGCCGTCTATAAGCGGGAGATTTGACAGAATCCTGTGGTATTCCGGCAGCGACTTTGAATATGCGCCGTTATTAAACGAGGCGGCTATTGCGTGAGATATGCCGCTTATGCCATTTTTTACTAGTGCAGGGGCAGACTGTTCCGGAGACGCCACAAACTGACACTCTGATGCCCCATTATACACGCATCTCTTCTCATTCACATTTATTTTCATGCCTGAAGATGTCGAAAGGTAGCCGGCTATCACACCGGCCTCATATACATGTATGGGGTACGCAAGGCGCGACCTCCTGAAATTCTTTTCAGGTTTTGACATTATTATTATATGGTCCCTTAGAGGATGGTATAATGCATTGTGAAGCCCTATCCTATCAAGCATCATGATGAACTCTTTTCTGCTATCAAGCTTCAGGGCCATTGACCTGCCCACTGAAAACCCAAAATAATAACCAAGCTTAGCAGTATTCCTCGTTGAACTGTATATGAGATCCTCTATATCTGTGCCGTTCTTTGTATTTATATCCGAATTTAGCAGCATGTCTATTATTATGTCCTCGAGGTCGTAATGACTTTTGTTCTTCAGCACATTTTTATTATGAATTGGCTTGATGTTTTTCTTTTTGACTGCTTTGGCCTTTTTGGTTTTCATCCGGATCTTTTTCTCTTTGCACTATAAATTCTACGCAAAGACTTATATTAATCTCTGAAGTTTTAATAAACATGGATTTTGTATGGCTGCTGCTACAACTGATTTTAGACACTTCTGCGTCGTGGGTCAGAATGTTTATTGCGCTGGGGCTGTCGCTCATCATAAGCATTGCAGTGGGAGTATATGCAGCCACATCGCGCACTGCTGAAAAGATACTTATCCCGATAGTAGACATATTGCAGACAGTGCCTATCCTCGCATTTTTTCCTGTAGTGATTTTCGTTTTCGTGTTCTTGCTCCCAGGCTATATAGGCATAAATGCCGCAGTAATATTCCTGATAGTAACGAGCATGGTATGGAATATCATATTGGGCGTGTACGAATCAGTGAAGACCATACCGAAGGAATTCATGGAGGTTGCCGAGCTTTATCATTTTGACGGATGGTCTAAATTGAGGAGGATATACTTTCCGGCGGCATTTCCAAGGATAGTGGAGCAGTCAATACTTTCGTGGTCCATAGGGCTGTTCTATTTGGTGACCAGCGAGATATTCTCAATAGGCAATACAAACTATCAGGTTAAGTATGGGATAGGCACTGCGCTGATATCGCTAGCTTCGCAGGGAAGTGCGGCTTATATTCTGGGAATTGCGGTGTTCATCGTATTTGTTGTTGCGACAAGATTTCTCTTCTTCAAACCTCTTGAAGATTACTCCACAAAACACATGAGGCAGAAGGAGGCTTCCGGAAGGATGCATTATGAAAAGGAATTCCTTGACTGGATAGGAAAGAAGCTGCCGAGGAACAGGGCCGTGTTCGATTCCGAGGGCTTCAGCGTAGCCGCGCAGAAAAAGCATGCATACTTCGAACCGATAAGCCACATTACAAGGATTGCGCGCCCAAAGATCGACATTTCTAGGTTTTATGCGCCGCTTGCATTACTTATCTTAGTTGTGGTGGCGCTGATTTTTGCTTCCAACGGCTCTCTTGCAGGACAAGAAGCGATTATCCTGCAAGCACTTGCTGCATCGTTCGCAAGGGTTTGGCTGGCCTTCCTTGCAATACTTGTCATCTCCATACCATTGAGCGTATATATAATATTCATGACAAACAGGAGCTCGGAATATCTTCTTCTGTTTCAGGTAATGGCTTCCATACCTGCCACAATTCTGCTGCCCGCCATTGCAGTAGGCTTCAGCAAATATCCAGGGCACGGTGAGCTTGTTGCATTCGTAATATTCTTCCTCAGCGGCATATGGTATATAATCTTCAGCATAATAGCAAGCACAAGAACGCTGCCGTCCAATGTGTTCGAGGTTCAGAAAATTTTCGGGGTGAAGGGAAAGAATGCGTGGCGCAACATTTACATAAAAGCAATTCTTCCTGGACTGGTTACAGGAGCAATGACAGGCATAGCCGCAGAATGGAATGCAAGCATAGTTGCAGAGTACTTCACAACTACAGGCATATCCGGATCCACTGTGATAAGCAGCGTAAGCGTGGGAATGGGAAAGCTTCTTGATACGTCACTTACATCTGGAGGCGGAGGGCTTGCCATAATGGGGCTTGCGCTTTTAAATCTTGTAGTTATGATACTTATCATAAACACGTTCCTGTGGAAGAGATTTTACAAAAAGCTTGCAGGAGTGTATAGTTGATGCATATGCCGAGGCCTACGATAATATCAGTAAATAATGTATCTTTCCATTTTGAGAACAGCAACCTGGACATAATGGAAAATGTATCCTTCGAAGTCAAAAAGGGGGAATTTGTCTCCATAATAGGGCCTTCTGGATGCGGAAAATCTACCCTGCTTAGAATAATAGCGGGGCTCATAAAACCTTCGTCGGGCGAAGTGACGTTCATGAACAAGCGCACAGAAGGGCCAAACAGTAAAATATCCTTCGTATTTCAGGATTTCGCCCTGCTTCCCTGGCTTACCAACATGGACAATGTAAAGATCGGGCTTTCGCTAACGGGCCTTGAGGACAGCGAAAAGACCAAGAAGGCCGCAGAGCTGCTGGACAGGTTCGGGCTTTCGGGATTTGGGTCGCATTACCCTAATGTGCTTAGCGGCGGAATGAAGCAGCGTGTAGGCATTGCGAGGGCGATAGCCTCGGATCCGCAGGTGCTGCTTATGGACGAGCCTTTCAGCTCTCTTGACGAACTGACCGCCAATACACTGAGGTCAGACATAGTATATATGCTTGAAAATAAGAATATCTCGGTCAATTCAGTAGTCATGGTTACCCATAATGTTGAAGAGGCTGTAGAACTGTCGGACAAGATTATTGTGCTGTCAAATAAGCCGTCAAGGGTGAAGAAGATTATGAAAATGAGCGGCGCAAGGCCAAGAGACAAACGGTCAAAGCAATTCACTGACATAATGGACAGCATATATGCTCTCCTAGCCAAATAGCCGCATTGCGGAGCGAGGAGTCGCTGGATTGCAGTTGTATACACATATGCCGTTATACAAAAACAGGGAACCGTTCAAAAAGCTTGGTAAACCGCCAACCACGGAAGGTGGCAGGCTTCCTTGTCGAAATAGATGAATTGGCCTGATTTTTTATAAGGCAAGTCAGCTGTTTGTGCTTTTATGCACCGACCATGCATCTGTATCTGAATTATAAGCAAAAAGCTTGGACCTTACGCCCCATCTCAGAAAAAGTCTCTTCAGGAGCATATCGTTTGTTGCGTCGTTGCCATGTATTATTATACCTCTTGACCTCAATCCGGAGAAAAGGTCTGCAGACTGCACCTCGTTTTCGCTGATTATCTTTATTGCGCTCTTGAAGGGCTCTATGCTGGCAAGGCTCTCTCTTATGAATTTCGAAAAATTAGAGAACGTAAGCTTCTCTCCGCGATCAGTCAGCCTCAGCTCAGAATCATCAACGACAAGTAGCCCAAGAAGCTTGCAGGCTTCGATCTGGGGCAGCAGGTCATCCACATCTTCCTCAGATTCCTCTGCCAGCTCGGTCATGCCCATATGGCCTTTATTCTGCTTTAGTATGTTTATTATCGCCCTGACACGGCTTATGCCTGTGCCAGTGGGGAATACCCCGTCCATGGTCTCATATTGTATAATAAAGCTTTTAACTTTATTCCTTGTCAACGACAAACTCTATTCAGTACAAAATCATGGAACTTGAAAAAACAAGTTTGCAGAACAGATTTAAAAAGATAGCATGGTATTTAATTATCAGTGGGAATTTATGGAAGGTGGCATTGAAAGCAAGTCTTTTAACATATTTGTAGTGTCTGAGATCAACGGCGCAAAGACATACATGAATGAAGACGGACTGATAGGACTTGCGCACTATATAAAGAACCTCAAGGAGAATGAGAAGCCCGATGTCTTTGTAGTGAACGGGGGCGTGCTTCCGGAAATGCCGATAAATAGGGGAGGGGAAAGGAACAAGGACAAGTTAAGGGTGATAAGGAGCGGAGTTCAGGACCTGGAAGGCGCTGCTGCGGTCATAAAGCCGCATATTGAAAGGCTTTCATCTGCGCTTCCTGAAAATGCGGCATTTATATACGTTATGGGCAAGGCCGATGAGAAGAACCTTGAGACGCTCAAGCTTGACCTATCAAGGATGTACATGGATGCGGTCAAAAAGATAAAGCAGAAGAGATTTGAAAACATAATAGAACCGAAAATAGAAGCAATAAAAAAAGAGATAGATGCACGCAAGGAGCAGATGAAGAGCCTTTCAGAATCCAAAACCAACATACCAAGAAGGATAGAGGAAGCTGCAAACGACCATGAAAGGGAGAGCCTTAAGAAGGAGCTGGAACGTGCGAAGCTTAACTTTAAGATCAATTCAGAGGAGCTGGATGAGCTGCAGGAAAGGAAGTCGCTGCTTGAATTATTGAATATGCAGATACACACGGAACTTGACAAGGAGAAGATAGATGAGATGCTTAATGAGACAAACAGTCAGATGACAGAGGTTACACGTAAGCTTAACGAAGCGAAGAAGGCCGAACAAAGGACCCCTGAAGAGACCGAGGAATATGAAAAGCTAAGATCGGATATAAAGGCGATAGGAAACAGGCAAAAAGCCTTGACAAAAAGGTATAATGAAGCGGTTTCCAGAACTGCGTCTAAGGAATTGATGGTGAATAGCGCAGGCATACACATGTTTACGGGGCACATACCCCTACCTAAAGATGTGAATGACATTGTTGACCGATTAGCCGAAAATAATTATAGGACGATACTAAAGAACGCAATAGGAAGGACGAGAAAGGTAACAATCCAGGAAGAGAAGCTGTCAATTTACCGCAATAAAATCAACGGGTTTGAATTTAACGTGATAATCACGGATGGTCTCGGAATATCTTCAAGTAAATACAAGAAGAGCAGCAATACGGCATTTGTAAGAGAGGCATACGTGACATTTAAAGGAATGGAGGAGGAGAAAAGAAAGATAGACAACACGCCGCTGAATGTGCTTATCGGATCTAGAAACGGATATAGCTCCTTTTCGATGGAAGCCTGGGAAAACCAGTCAAGCACTGTTGTTGCTGCCTTGTCAAAAGGCCCATTCTTCTCCGTTGCAGAGAGCACGAAAACCTACCTTAACAGAGTAAAAACCGATGAATCTGACGGATCCAAAATGCTACTTGACCAGAGTGCCAGCGTGGTGCAAGTGCATGGAGACGGATCCGTTGCACACAAGACCTTGGGGGTGCCCCTGCTAAAGGAAGAAAGAATAAAAGATGATATAGAGCAGGCAGGCGCTGCTGAACAGCTTGTCAAGGCACTTGGCGAAGGCACGCATGAGAAAGTGGCTGGCCACGACCCTGAACTTGAGAGGACCATATTATCCAGCAAAAGGCCTTCGGAGATAAAGGACGGAGACCTTGCATATGCAGATGAAAAGCTTATTTTATCGTTGGTGCCTAATGCCAAAGACAAAATGCCCGAAGCTGCAGAGGAGATAAAAGTTGCAGTAATCACAGATGCCCATGTAGGTAATTATGGAAGCATTGAAATGCTTAGAGCAGCAGCAAAAGACGCTCTTAACAAGAAGGTCGATATGCTTGTGCTTGACGGAGATAATATAGAAGGAAACCTCGGCAACTTCAAGTATGTGGAAAGACCGGAGGCAAATACGGAAATAATGACAGAATATGTGAGCTGGCTTAAGAATAAAGGTCTGAATGAAGATGAGATAATGCGCGCCAAGCTTGAAAGGTACGAAAGGCAGGATAAAAACGTGCTTTCCAACATAGATTCCCAGGCTGCAGTATTCGTAGAATCAGTTAAGGAATTAGTATTGGATGTTGTTTCAAGAGGGGGATATGTAGCCATAATATCAGGCAACCACTACAATAAGACCCACAGGGATGGGCAGCACGACGAAGCAACAATGCTGAAAGCGCATATAGACATGCTGCTTGAAGGGTTTGAGAAGTCCGGAAAGCTCCCTGATGACTGGAAAACGCATGTAAAGACCGGAAGCGGAAGCGACATAGCCGCAGAAACGTTCTGGTTCAATGGAATTGAATTTAACCTGAGGCATTCGCATCCTGCAAAGGAGCATGGCATAGAGGCCTTCCTTGAAGCGCAGAGAAGCGGGGCGCAGGCGGTAGTTGGAGGCCATTGGCATGAATCCAAAGAGGTTACAACAAAGAATTCAGTAGTTGCTGAAGGGCCTACGATGCAGAATACGGCTACAAACCCACACAACAAGACCTTGCATATTCCATTCCTTTCTGAAGACAAGCTGAATGGATACCTGTTCATGAACATGAAGGCGCATGACGGAAAATTGATAGAGACGACTTACGCCCCTATACTGAGGGATCAGCTTAAGTCCAGCGAGCCTTATTGGGACAGGTTCCTCAAGGAAAGGAGAATGATGCAAAAGGTAAAGGCTTGAAGCAGTGTCGCTGCTTTTGTTAACCTGGCCATACTGCATACCATAACAAGTACCAGTCAAATTATTAGCGCTTTCTTCGGGGCGGATATGCCAAGCCTGCATAGAAATAGATAAGTGCAAGATTTATTAGAACCATTCCTGAAATTATCCAGGTCTGATACGTGCTGATTATTGATATCAATCCTATCGCCTCAAAAGTGTTGATTCCGAAGAAGAGAAGTAAAGATGCTAGTATTGGAAATTCGCAGCCGCAGCTCACGACAAGGCCTCCAACTGAAGGGAGAAGCACACTGAATATGCCGCCTGTCGCGCCAGAAAGCTTCCTTGATAATGAGTGCATTACCGTAAAAACACTTATCGATAGGAGGATTCCTGAAGTAGCCACTAGCGCATATATGTAATATTGAGGTATGAAGAATATGAGCAAGCCATGATTAGAGGAAGCAACAAGATATTCAAACAGGAAATAGAATATTATTGCAGCCGCAACTGCAAGTACAACATAAACAGGTGACTCGAATATCCTCTTCAGGGCGATAAGCCGCCTGCTGCTCTTGATCATCTAAATCACTTGAATGCGGTTTCGATCTCCTGTATTGAAGGCAGGGAGCATACGGAGGCAGAGTTGCCTATAGACTTGCAGATTGCTGCCGTGTAAACGTCTGCAGCGGCATATTCCGTCCATGCAAACTGGTCAGAAGGATGTGCAAGCTGCGAGAATACCTGTGCATGGGTCATGTATGACAGCGCCACTGTCCCGCTAGTAGGAGTCGAATTTCCGAAATCAGCAGCATCTGCGCCCTCAAATTGATAATTGCCCCATATAGTATACGGGGTGCCGGTGAATGCGGTTGCATTCCTTGAGCTAAGATTGATTATATAATCAAAGGCATTTACATATGTCTGGTTGCCGCGCGCCTTTATGTTTGAGAGCATCTGCGGCATGGTGTTTAGGTTGAATCCACCGGTTATCGGCTTTACATCGTCTATTGAAAAGAAATTTATGTACCTGCTTGAATAGTAATTGCCTATCGTAGTTGTTGAAGTGTTGTAGTCAAGCGAAGTCCAGTACAATGTGGGCACATCGCCGTCATTAAGGGATGAATACCCGATAAAAAGTTTTGAGAAGTTGCCGAACCTTGAGAGAGCAAGAGCCATCGCCCACCTGTTTTCCCCGCAGAATATGCATGTTATAGAGCCAAGGTATACGACGGATGTTTTGTTATTGTAAGTGAATGAGGTGACGGCATTTGTTTTCGTGAAGATTGGATTGGAAATCGACCCGTTAAGGTACATCAAGCCTGCAGTCTCAAAATATGAATTGGGCGCATTGTTTATAACGGAGAGCTGGGTCGAATTAAGAGGGTCGTCTATTCCCGCAAATGTGGGAAACTTTGAGGTTTGCGCCGTAGTATTGTTTGCAGCTGTAGTTACGTGAGAAGAAAGCAAGGAGTAAAAGCCAGGAGTGACCACATATATTGAATATATAGAGATGAATATGGCGATTATGCCTAGCACGAGAGATATTGACGTTATGAGCCTGAGCTGCTTGACGGTCTTCTGGTATTTCTCAATTGCGCGGCTGGAATTGTTGTTTTTAGGCATGGCACCATTTTAAACTCCTAGTATAATGAAATGGACTTTTTATATTGTTTTCTGTTCAAATCAATTATGGTAATATATTGCAAGAATCAGGGACAATAAATCCGGCAAGAAAGATGATGGGGCTCATAGACCACACGCTACTGAAGCCATACTCTACAGCCGCGCAGGTAGAGTCATTGATAGACGAAGCTGCAAAGCTCGGAACATATTCAGTGTGCATAGCGCCTTTGTATGCCAGGCTTGCAAGAGAAAGGATCAATAGCAGAAAATATGATCTTAGGCTTGCTGTGGTGGTGGACTTTCCTCTTGGTGCGATGAATACTGAGGAAAGGAACGGAGTGATAAAATCTCTTGTAAATATTGCTGACGAGATAGACATTGTGGTCCAGATAGGCACAGCGAAATCAGGGAGGTTCGGCGATGTCTTAAGCGATCTAAAATCGGTATCTGGTGAAGCACATGCAGGAAACATGAAAATCAAGGTAATAACTGAGGATGCTTATCTCACAGGGGAGGAAAAACCTAAAGTTTATGAAGCAGTATTCATGTCCGGCGCTGATTTCATAAAGACCAGCACAGGATTCGCTGATGAAGCATATGCAAAGTCCATAGGAAACAGGACATCGGGGGCAGACATAGACAATGTCAAGCTCATGAATGACATATCCAAGAGGCTTGGGAAAGGGAATGTTGGCATAAAAGTTTCAGGAGGCGTGCGCACATACCAGCAGATACTTGACTTCATTGAAGCTTCCGGAAGAAAACCGGATCCTTTGCAATTTAGGGTAGGCGCAAGCGGGACTGCAGCAATACATGAAGAGATAATGAAGCTTGCCAAGCTGCACAAATCATGAGCGGCGCTTTTGATTCCTGTCCGCATTGCTTATTGAAGTCTCTAATATATCGAGCCCTTCTTCAAGGTTTTTGATTGATATGGTTATCGGAGGTATTATCCTGAGTGTCGATGCTCCGCATGGAAGCATGACAAGGCCATTGTTGAACGCCTCTACTACGACTTCGTCCCTTTCCTTGGGAGCAGGCTCCTTGGACTTCTTGTCCTTCACGAACTCTATTCCTATCATGAAGCCCAATCCTCTCACGTCGCCGATTATCTCATACTTGTCCTTCATCTTGTTTAGCCTGTCCAGGACAATCCTGCCTTTCTCAGTGGCCTGCATCTCTATGCTTGACAGGTTTTTCTTAAGGTATCTAAGTTGGGCGTTTGCGGCTGCGACTGCCGCGAGGTTGCCGCCATATGTGTTGGAGTGCGCGCCTTCGGGCACATCTCCTAGCGAACTCCTTGTTATCGTAGCACCTATTGGCAAGCCGCCCCCCATGGACTTGGCCATAGTATAGATATCGGCAGTGACTCCGAAATTATCCATCGCCAGGAATTTGCCGGTCCTCATATAGCCTGCCTGCACTTCATCAGATACAAGTATTATGCCATTGTCGTCTGCAATATTCCTTATTTCCTTTATGAAATCTTTAGGAGGCACTATATAGCCTCCTTCCCCCTGAACCGGCTCTATGAATATGGCTGCGACCTCTTTTGGAGGAACCTCCTTTCCGAGCGCATTCTTCTTTATGTAATCAACACATTCAAGACCGCATGAAGGATACTCCTTGCCGAACGGGCACCTGTAGCAGTATGCATAAGGAACGTGGACAGTGGAATTGAACGGGCCGAAGTGCTCCCTCTGGACAAGCTTTGATGATGTTATCGACAAGGAACCGTGTGTTCTTCCGTGGAATGAGTTGTAGAAGCCGATAAGGTACTGCCTCTTTGTGAACAGCTTTGAGTATTTTATTGCGGCTTCATTTGCCTCAGTACCGGAATTGGAGAAGAACACCTTGCCAAACCCTTTTGGAAACATTGTCAGGAGATTTTCCGCGAAGCTTACCGGAATCTCCGAATAAAAATCGGTGAATGCTGCATGCATAAGCACGTCTGCCTGCTTCTTCACGGCCTCCCTGACTTCCTTGTTGGCATTTATGCCGAAATTGTATACCGCTATCAGCGATGAGAAGTCTATGAACTTGTTGCCAGATACATCGTATATGAAGTCCCCATCTCCTTTCTCTATAACAAGCGGGACATCGCCTCGGGTCGTAGTCATCATTACTTTGCCGTCTCGCTTGATTATCGATTTTATCTTCTCTGTGATCTTGAACTTCATGATATTACATTATTTGATTCGGAGCAATAATTTATATACATGTATTTCAATCTTTGTTCTTGATGATGAAAGCCGGATGATAAAATGAAAAAAATGATGAAAAAACTGCACGACAATTACAACATGTTTCTTGTACGCAATGATGAGAAGATTGCGACATTGGGTTCCGGAGGAGTTGCGGGAATGTTTCTGGCAGTTGGATTTGATAATATGGCGAACGGAAACATTGGATTTGCCGCAGTTTCGATAGCGTTTGCGGCATGGCCTGCGGCACTCACAGTATCATATGCGAAGAAATGGCATGAACTGAAGAAGGAAATCCGTGAATAAACTGCAACTAGCTTTCTGATGTCCTCTTGCCGGATTGCTTCAGACCACGCATTATGATTGTCTCTTTCCCGCAAATAAACTTTATTATAAATTTCCAGATTGAAACAAAATAGCTCTACAATCAATGTAGAATAATGCGCATTTTGTGTTTTACTCTTTGAATAGTCTGATCGGACATCAGCATCTCAGTAAGATTCAGGTAATTACGTGCATTAAGCTGCGGCTTTTGGTGGCTTCTGTTCTTTTGGTTGAGCGGATTTCTGCACCTTTGGCTGTGCAGTGAGCTTTGATTTGTCTATTTCAAGAGCCTTTGCTAGCTGATCCTGGTCTGAAAGGGATACCTTCTCGGATATGAACTCAAGATGCTTTACATTGCACTTCCTCTCATGCGGCCTTACAGAGCTGCGGATGTTGACAAAGTTGTCATCCAATATTTTTGTTATCACCGCCTTGCTGCCTGCATCCCTGCCAAGCTTCTTTATGCATACTCTCCCTTCTTCTATCAATGCCATTCTATCACATTATTAATACAAATTAATCATTTCACTTCAATAATTTGATGCAATCAATATTAAATCAACCGTAATATATACACTCCTTTATACTTTCACTTGAATATTTTCTTCTCTTTTATTGCTGAAAGAGATACCACCAGCTGTGATACCTGCGATATGTTAAGCCCGTCAGTATTTATAATTATATCGAATATTGAATGGTCGTTTATGTCAACGCCGTATATCTTCCTGAACCTTCTCGCATTTGTAGTGTCCTTGTCCTTCACATATTTGCGTATGTAATCCAGGCTTTTTTTAAGCTCATGCTTCTTTCTCACGGCCCTTACCTCAGGGCTTGCATGAAGCCAGACCCTTGCGGTGGCGCCCTTTATTAGCCATGGGCTTAGCCATGTAGTCACCACACAATCAGATTCGTTTGCTTCCTTTATTATCTGCTTATCAAATCTCCTCTCGAATTCGGGAGTGGCGTTCTTTGTGAATTTGAGCAGTTCCTCGCCAGGAAGGGCGTATTTTTTGTGCGTAGTGGAGATATGCTTTATGTTTAGCTCCCTTGCAACCTCCTCGCCTATTGTGGATTTTCCAGAACCAGTAAGCCCAGATATTGCTATTATCATGGACCCAGCTCAGTGCGAGATCATCTGAAGCACGAATGCCTTATGTGAGATGCTTATGTCGTTTAGCTTCATTTCTCCATGCTCTATCCTGCTTGCAAGCTTTATTACGCTGCTTGTGCAGTTTGCGCACAGGACTCCGCCGAATTTCCTAGAATTTGTTGAAGTAGATTTGCCCCTTGGACTCAGCGATATGCCATTCAGCTCATGCCTGCATATTGCGCAGTGCGGAAATGAGGGCTTCCTCCTCTCATAATGTATGACATGCCTGTTTGATTTGGTTACCCTGTCAAGCCTCCTGAAGCTTCTTGACCGGTGCATTGGTTTTGGCATATGAATACCTCATTGTATGGGCTGCGGAGCACTTTTTGCCTGCTGCTTGGATCTTGCTTTTTCGTATACGGCAAGAAGCATACTTGACAGCAGCCCCCCTATAAAGGCTATGGCTATAAAGAATGTCTGATATGTAAGCTTGAATGACATTACATTTATTGTTGGCTGCGTGCCTGGAAACATGCGCGGCAGCGCCACATAGAAAAGTATGAAAAATATTGGCAGGATTATGAATGTGGCCTTGAGCTGGTGCCTCATGCTCTCGGATGCGAGGGAGGTTATCTCCTTTTGCTTCTGCGCCATAAGCTCTTTTGTCGCGTCTTTGCCCATTGCTTTAAGCTCTGCCATCTTTGCGTTCATCTCTACCTTGATCTGTTTTATCCTTGCATAGTTTGACGCCTTCCTTTGCACCACTACCGATAACATTACATATGCAATCGCTATTACTGCTATTTCCAATGCTAGTGTCAAAATATTCACCTGCCCTCTAATCTTTGCCGAAGAACTCCTGAGTTATGGCCTGAACCTCGTTTATTGCTTCAGCGGAGTGTCCTTCTTTATTGTATATTATATATATTGGGATATTTAAATATACCGCAAAGGTGGATATTATTGATATGTTTACACTTCGCCATTCGTCGATTTCTGCCGTTGTGTCATTCTCCCTCACCCTTGTCTTGTCCCTCTTCCTCCTGTTGAATATCTCCTCTGAAGAAGCGTCTATGTAGATTATTGCGCTTATCCTTATCTTCTCAAGCTCGGCAATTGAAAACCCGGGGCGGTATCTCCTGCCATTCTTTACTGATGCGTGGGTATCTATTATTGCATCCTGCTTTTCGTCTATTATTTTCTGCATTACCTCGTTTCTTATGAGTATTGTACTCTTGTCGTCTATTGCGCGGATTCGATCCCTATCGGTTATGCCGAACTTTTCCTTCATTATGTCCAGCATTTCATTGCCCATATTGAGAAGCTTGAATCTGCCGGATGGTTTTGAAATGCCATTGAGTATGGTTGATTTTCCGGCGCCTGGTGTTCCGGTCAGGAGTATGAGCTTTGTCATTGGACCTCACGATTTAATTGAATTATATGATATCAGAAAAGCTTAATATAATTGGCTGTAAACAGGCAGCTAATGATATGGGTACAGGAACTACTATTGCACAAAAACTATTTATAGTTCTGGAATAATGACATTGTGTATAATATGCAGATATTAAGGGTGCCGGGGCTTGCCGGGCTGTCTACAGGCAAGGAACAAGAGAAATTGGAAAGGATTGCAGACAGCATAAATAAGGATAAGAAGCTAAGAAATGACCTTCTTAGGGCTGTGCGGAAGGGAGAAGCTGGGGACATTGGCGATATTAAGATATCGATAGGAGTATACAGAGAGGCCAATTTGATAGAAAAGGTTTTCTTGGGTGTCGTAAGGTTTGCGCTGAGCGAAATACATCCAGTGGTAAATGCACTTATGATGATAGACCTGAATGGCGCTATAAGACTGATCCCTGACAAGAAAGTAGCGAAGAGCGTGAATGTAATAATAAATGCAATAAAAGGAGACGTGAATAAGGTAGTGATTAAGGTTTCTGAGCTTGATCCAGGATTCGGGAAGAAATAGTCCGTAATGGTACAGCTGCTTGACGGAATGGTTTGTATGCAGGCAATCTTATGATAAAACTGATGGCTCTTGACGTTGATGGGGTAGTGAGGGATTCTTCAACCCTTGTTTATGAATGTTATAGGATAGGCCTTGATGAGATAGGCCTTGGAAAGAGATTCTTGGAGGAATTCACAGTTAAAGATTTGTGGCATTTTAAGGGTCTTGGGAGATTAAACAGCAAGAGGGAATCGATAAAGGCGATAGCTGTTTTACTCAATATTGAAAACAAGCCAAGGATATATGATATGATAAAACGGCAGGACGCCGAAGCTTTTATCTGGAATTTGGTGAGCATGAACAGCGAAAAATGCCCTGACGATGAGACAGTGGATGGCATGGTTGACGCATATGCGGATATGTTTGAATCAGAGGATGCTGAGAAGCTTGTAAGAATTTACCCTGATGTGGAAGAAACAATAAACAAAGTCCACGCTGCAGGAAAGGAGATATCAATAGTTACAAATTCGGGGATAAACTCTGTGAAGAGGGATGTGCCAGATTCCATAATAAGTCTATGCAGCAATATAATAACCCCGAAGGATGTGACCATGGCAAAGCCTTCAGGAGAGGGATTGAAGCTGCTTTCAGAGCGCTCGGGGGTCATCCCTGAAGGGATAATATATTTAGGTGACGCAGTAATTGACATACGTGCTGCTAAGGATGCAGGGTGTATATCCGGAGCCCTCCTGTGCGGTATGGGCTTGAAGAAGCATCTAGAAATGGAAAGTCCAGATCATATTTTCAAGGACATGAATGAAGCCGGAGAGTGGATTACGAATAATTAGTTTTGTTGGACATTAAAATAGATCTGCATGGCTCCTGCTCATTTTTTAAGCATTAGGAGGAATATAACTAAGTTATAGCGTTTGGTGTAAAGACATGGTTTCGTTTTATCTCACTATTGCACTCTCAATTGTAATGGGCTTTTCGGTATTTCTTTCAATGCCGATAATATTTTACAAAAAGATCAAGCTTAAGCAGATTCTTCTGCTCAATGCAATAGCTGCAGGTATGCTCGCATTTCTGCTAATGGACATTTATGGAGATGTAGCAGCGATATTTGGAAACAACACGATAATAGATCCGCTTGAGCTTGTGTTTATAGTAGCATTTGCAGTTTCGTTCCTGTTTTTCATAATACCGAAGGGCAGCAGAGATCCGGAGGAAAATCCAAAGAGGACGTCGATACTTGCAGCTTTTGGAATTGGGCTTCAGAATCTTACTGAAGGCCTCGTATTCGGCTCTGCTGCAGCTGCAGGCCTTATCACAATATACGCAATATCGGTGATAGGATTCACCTTGCAGAACATAACAGAAGGCTTCCCTATTGCCGCATCGCTTGTGGGAACAAAGGTAAAAATAGAAAAGAAATTCATCACAGGCGCATTCCTCATAAGCGGCATGCCTACAATCATTGGGACGTTGATAGGATTGGTATTCTTTTCCAGCATATTCATAGTGTTCTTCGATGCCATTGCAAGTGCCGCCATATTATATGTGGTGTTAGTACTTTTCCATGTAAACATAAACAGGAGCAGATCAGAAGACAGGAAAGAGATAGACATGTTGGTCTGGCGCACATATGCAGGCATTCTCATAGGATTTATCATTGCCTATGTAGTCAACTATGTTGTACTTGCCTAGATACTTATTGCATAATTAATGGCAGATTTATGATCCGAGCCTGGCCTCTTGTTTTTAAGCATATACAAAATAGCTGCAATGATTATTATGATGATTATGATTACTGCGATAAGAAGCATGCCTGAAGTTGAAGATGTAGCCTGGTGAGCAGGAGCGATTGCTGTTGTAGGAAGAATGGTTGAGATAGATGAAGCGTTTGAAGGCGTTTTTGGCGCTTTGCTAACTGAATGCTTCGCTTCCTGCAAGTACGAACAGGCAAGGACCAAGTGACTTGTGCCACAGAGGACTTTATTAGTTCTCCATGCCGTCCATTCCGCCAGGAGGCATGCCTCCAGGCATTCCTCCGCCAGCAGGCCTTGTGCCCTTTGAGCTGGAGCACTATGCTTGACAACACTATCGGACCTATCCCCATTGTTATGAGGGTGCCGGGGCTTGCCGGGCTGTCTACAGGCAAGGAACAGGATAAATTGGAAAGGATTGCAGATGTGCTGAAGAATGATTACGGCATTGTCTAAAAATATGCGGCCTGTGCTGCTAATGCAAGACTAAGCATCAGACCCTAATCAAATATCCCTTAACCTTCTCTTTGTTCGCCTCTAAATATGATTGCGTATCGATCTTCATTTCTATACTGCCTCTCTCTGCTCCCTGCCTCTCCAGGAACTTCAGGAAGTCTTTGGGTGTTTTATTTGTTGCACCTTCACTGAAGATTATAGTATCTGCTCCGTGCAGCTTTGCCCGTTCTTCAATATCCTTCCTTACCACTCCGAAGAAAGCATCATTCCTTATCCTCTCCCTGCCCTCCACAGAATCTACGAAGAGAACATTCCCTTCAATATAGCAGATTGCGCTTGCGCATACCTGTCCTCCAAATGAGTATCCTACGAGCACTATGTTCGGATCCTTGCAGTAATTCAGCATCCCTTCATTTGCATACATTCCATTGATGCACGTGCATGCGAGTATTATCCTGCTGTCATAGTCAAGAGGGTTTTTGCTCTCGAAGGCATAGACGGTTCTTGATCCTGAAGCTGCAGGCCCGATGGATCTTACGCCTTCTGCAGCATCCATCACATCTGATATCTCCTCAACCCCTGCACTGCGCAGCGCTTCTGCAGCGCTATCATAATCTCCATTCTTGAACAGC
>JAJZOS010000057.1 GCA_021851985.1 Microcaldota archaeon
AGCAATACCTTGGACAAAGGAGTTAGCGCAGGAGAGATATACCCTTTTCTTGAACTACTTAATAAAAACAATTACGTCGCATTTAGGACGGAGAAGTTAAGAGGCAAGAAAACCTACCACCTAACTAGGGAGGGGCGAAATCTAGTCAAAGAGCTATTTTCCAGATCGGGGGCGTTGGCAAATGCGCTAATCGGATCAAGGCTGGAGATATGTGCGCATTGTAATTGTGAAATATACAAGGGCGGGGTTGAGGAGAGAATTAAAGGGCGTACACTAAGATTCTGTTGCAAGTACTGTGCAAAATCTTATACGAGCAAAAGTGAAAAATATTGCCGGCGACCCGATATGTAAGATGGAAGTGAAGGAAAATACCAAATTTAAGAGCATGTTTAAGGGTAATACTTACTACTTCTGCTCTCTTGGATGCAAAAAAAATTTGAGAAGGCGCCAGACAGATATATTGTAGGATAGAGTATGGAATATCAGTGCAGTGTATGTGGGCTTCATTATAGGAACAGAAAACAGGCTGATAGATGCTATCTATGGTGCTCCGCACACGATAGTTGCAGCCTCTAGTTGCCACTTCTAGGCCGTTCTGCGTGCTTCCTGTACACTGCTTAGGAAGTCCTTGAAAACGAACCCCGAACCCGCGTTTTCAGTCTTCCTGCTTGATGTCTTGTCTCTGGTTTTGAACCCAGAGCCATAGACGCTAGATTTCAATGGGGCTGCCGAGATTTGAACTCGGATAACCGCGACCCGAACGCGGTAGTCTGCCAGGTTAGCGTACAGCCCCAGATAAAGATATAAATATAAAACAACATATTTATTTTGATGTATACAAAAGAGCAGCTTGATTTCGCATATAAATATCCATTCTCGTCAGATGCAAAGGCAGTGCTGGAAAGCCTGAAGATCAACGCGATAGACTACAGGTACATGGAGCTGGGAAAGGAGCGCATAATGGGGGACATGGACAAGAATATACATATCGTCAACATCTCGCTGGAAAATGTAAAGATAAGCGAGATTCTGAGCTATGCCTATGCGAGGATGATAGTCAGTGCGCTTGACGACAAGCTGGCGCTGTCCAATTTCATTGAAGGGGAGCAGAGGCGCGCCGGAGAAACAATGAAAAGCGATACAGCAGAGAATCTGATGAAGATTGCATCGGAATTGAAGGTTAAAATAATAGACAACAAGTCCGAATTCCTGATAAGCCTGGGAGGATATCTGAAAAATATCCCGAAAGGCGATAATGCTGCGCTGGTAAACCAGAAATTAAGCGGCGGGTTTATCATAATAAGCAGGCCTCTGCTTGTAGGCTTGCTAGCAAGTGCGTCAAAGTCTGCCATAATGCATGGCTTGCCGATACGCAGGGAAGAGCTTCCAAAAGACATAATAAAATTTTCCAAGACATTCACGTTCAAGCCTGCAATGACAATAACTGTAAAAGGGGGCAACAGTAGGGCATGGATAGAGAGAGTCCTTGAGACCCCAATACCTGACGTAAGGCACAGGGTGGTGAACCTTGTGCTTGCGCCTTACCTTGTGACGGTAAAGAAGATGAGCCCAGAAGACGCATATGCCATAATACTGGATTACATAGAAAGATGCAAGAAAATAAATCCGGACACCAAGATAAACGAGCAGTATATAATGTATCAATGCAGGTATGCAAAATCAAAAGGCCTTAAGCCCCTTTCGCTCGTAAAGGCCAGAGAGCTCCTTGCAGGAATGATAAACTTCGACTAAAAAATGGCGATATCAGTGCAAGATGTAAAACAGTTATGTGCGATATGCAACAGGCTTGCGTTGCACACATGCAAGCTTTGCGGCAGGCCTGTGTGTGAAGACCACTTCGTAAAGGAATCGGGGATCTGCACGTCATGCAAGCGCGGCAGATCTGGTTAAATGGTGCATTCAACTGCTGTTCCTATATAGCATGAACGCTATGGCTGCATTCAAGAGCACGAACACGAACAGCCCTGTGAAGGCGAACGAAGTGCTGAAAGATGAGATTGCATTGGTGCCGAACCCGAATAGGTACGCCCATCCGAATCCTGGGCTGACGCTGTGCGCCTGGCTAAGCGGCAGGCCGAAAGCTGCGTCTGCGAGCATGAATATGAACGCAAGCAGCGATATTGTACCAGTTATAAGCAGATACATCCTTCTTTCTTGCTTGTAATAACCCATGACCAGAACGCCAATTATGGCCAGATAAACTAGCAGTATGGTCCAGTGCAGGGCGCCAAGGCTCTGCAGCAGCGTATCGAATATAAGCAGGTACATGCCGAAGAGCAATTCCAATACAAACGCGGCATAGAACGCCTTTTTCAGTGCGTCTTTCATAATATCACTTCTTCCTGAAGGCGAAGAACGCGGCTATCAGCACTATTATAATGACAACAACTGCGATGGCTGCATAAGGTGGTTTTGATGCAGAAGGTGCAGTATACGGCGTGGTTGTTGGTGCAGTTGTTACGGTGCTTGGCACTGTAGTTGAAGATACATTTGTTGTGGGGGCAAATGTGAACACCCACAGGACCGGCTTGAAAAACTGGTCGTTCAATATCTCCTTTGACGTAGCGTTGTATGTCCAAGCATCCTTAAACTTGTACGCTCCCCCAGTGTATGCAGTGCCATTTGCACTAAGGTTGCCGCCGAAATATGTCCACGAGCCCCATGTGGAAGGATATGCAGCTGTCGTTATAACTGGCTGGGCCTTTCCTAGCTTATTAACGAGGCTTATGGTCGGGGTTATTTTTCCATTTACCTCATATGCAAACGCATACGCCATATTGTAACCTGATTCATTGGGCGGCAATGCAAGGTTGCTTACTTCAAATATTGCAAGCGTAAAGTTATACCTGCTCAAAAGCGTGCCACTCATATTTGCAAAAGTATTTGCAGGTATGGTGGCATTCACTGCAACGCCGTCGAATGATTTAACTGATAAAAATCCGCCCTTAGTTGCATTTATGCTTAATGTCGATGCATTGAAAAGTGTGAAAACTGCAGGCGCCTGCGAAATTGTTGTAGTTGCTGTAGTGGTATTAGATGTTTTGCTGAATATCGTCAGGCTTAGCGCAGTGTTGGAACTTGAAGGATCGTCCCCTGTTGCATTCAATATAATGCTATATGTGCCTGGCTTTGCATTTGAAGATGCAGATATGCCCATCGTTCCAGAATATGTCGGATCGCCATAGCTGTTTGACAAAGTTAAGGTTATCCCATCTGCAAGGAGCTGATTCTTGTTCACTATGTTGAGTGTCGTCCCCCAGGGAGTTCCGCTCACCAATCTCACCGTATATCCTACCGAAGCAGAGCCTCCAACGCTAAGATTTGCGCTGTTCTGAGTCAACTGTATGTTTGAACTTCCTATCCCTGATGCGAATGCATAGGATGGAACGATTAGGAATGCCACCAAGGCAAAGAAAGCCAATGATGCAGAGTATTTGCCCTTCATATAATCCACCAAATAAAAAGTGCCAAACAGCAATGCGGTCTTCCGCCCGAAGGCAGTACCACGCATCGTTAGCAAGCTTAGCTTCCGAGTTCGGAATGGGATCGGGCGTTTCCTTGCTACTATGACCGTTTGACAGTAATATAAGCAAAGATACTTTTATATACCTTGCGCAAGGGTGCCTTACATAAGAGGTTAAGATTTGCAAAAAGAAGGCCTGTGCAAAGCACAGGCACTGTTTCTGGGGTTGCCAAATCGGCGATAATATACTAACCTTAAAATATAAAAAGGTTTCTTTTAATACACATACATATAGAAGTGTATAAATAGTTTTACTATAATAAAAGTATGCAAAAGATGCGCATTTGCCAGCGCCATAAAAATTGGCTAGGCTTGCAACAGCAGGCACTGATTCTGGGGTAATAGAATGAAGTGCAAGCGTACTGTAAAGTACAACAAAAATAAACTCTATGGATGCATAGAAGCACTGACAAGGGATGCAAACATGACATACAGCATAGACCTGATGAAGGATGAAAAGGAGCTTGGGCAGTCCGATGCGAAATTCAACAGGGAAGTAGCAAAGATAACTGAGGACATGATCAACCTAAGGAAACTGTCAGAGGGCCTAAAACTCGCAGGCAAGGAAAGGAGGTACAATGTAGCTATAGAGCTGAAAAGCGATGAAATAACCTACAGCATAACTGGGAGTTGATGCATCCGAGAAGCCAAATCGTTTCTTTTCCTTTCTTTTTTTCCTTTGTTTTCCATTTTGAAAAGTATATTAATTCTGATATGCAGTTATAAGGCATATGCTAGATAAGATAAAGTTAAAGGGATGCGCTTCGGTGTACGGCCCGTCGGAAGACTCCTATCTGATTGCAGGGCAGGCAGAGAAATATGCGTTTGGAAGCGTTCTTGACCTGGGCACCGGTACTGGAATCAGCGGTATAACGTCGGCGCTTAAGGGGTGCGATGTAACATTTACGGACATCGACGCGAAGGCAATAAGCTGCGCAAAGGAAAATGCAACTGCAAACGGGGTTACCGGAAATTTCATAAAAAGCGACATGTTCGAAAGCATAGATGGAAAATTCAACACTATAATATTTAATCCACCCTATTTGGAATCTGCAAGGGTGGCTGAAAGGGATATAGCTCTCGACGGGGGCGCCAAAGGCCGCGAACTCATAGACAAGTTCATTGAAGCATATCCTAGCTTTATAAAGGATGAATACGTGGTGTTGCTGCTTGAAAGCTCCATAAACGGATACAAGAGTGATGTCAAGCGCCATAATTTTGAAGTAGTTGCAAAAGCGCACTTTTTCTTCGAGGAGATTGCGGTGCTGAAGATATCCTCAGGTATTTATTAATTAAGCCTGAAAATATGCATGTGATACTATGGAATTCGATGTCGTTGATATAGAAAAAGGCGAAGATATGCAATGCATCATAGGACATGCAGGTTTTATCAAGACTACCGAAGACCTGTATGAGGCGATGATGAACGCCTGTCCAACGCTCAAATTTGGGATAGGGTTCGTTGAAGCAAGCGGTCCGGGGCTTGTCCGGGGTGAAGGTAATGATCATGAATTGGAGGAGCTCGCAAAGAAGAATGCATTCGCAATAGCGGCTGGGCATTCGTTCATAATAATGTTCAGGGGAGCATTCCCCATAAATGTGGCTAACGCGATAAAGCACGTGCCAGAGGTGTCCAGGATTCTATGCGCGACCGCGAATCCAGTGCAGGTTATAGTCGGAATCACTAATCAAGGCAAGGCGATAATAAGCGTAGTGGATGGAAGCGAAGCAAAGGGTATAGAAGCTGATTCGGATAAAAAGGAAAGGAGGGAGTTCCTGAGGAAGATAGGATACAAGCTGTAAATTATCTCTCAGACAGCCTGCTTTTAGAGATGAGTGCGTAAATCAGAATGATTGCGGCAACGAATGCTGCAAGCGCCACGATGAACAGGTAAAAGGTAACGCCTAAGCTGCTGCCATTTCCAGATGAAGGTAAGGTTGGCGTTGAAGTTGTCGCGTTTGGTTTGACGGTGTGCGTCTGGTTTGCCTGCGCATGTGTGCTATTGTAAAAAGCTATTCCGCTGTATGCGATGTTGGAATTTGCGCTCATAATGGCATTTGCCTGATTATAGCCGTAAAATGAAACGTTAAATAACCTAAGGCTTGATTGGGTCGCATTGACCGCGGTGTCGGTGAACGAGTTCGCATAAAAGGAGCTATCCAACAGGCTTGCGTTTTTGGCATTTTTCAG
>JAJZOS010000058.1 GCA_021851985.1 Microcaldota archaeon
GCAGATAAGATTGTGGGCAGGATAATAAACCTGCACCTAGTGCAGAAGTAAATGCTCGCTGCTTTCAATGCCGGCATTCAATCCGAAGTGTAACCGGTAGCCAGCAGCTCCTTTAGCACGTCTATCAGGTAGTTGGCGTTGCGTATTATGTCGCTCTCCGACACTATGCCTACTAGTTTCCCCTTCCCATCTATAACCCCAAGCTTCTTTACCCTTTTATTGATCATGAAGTCGGCAGCGCGTTCCAGCGTTTCGCCGCTTTTGATAGTTATAAGCGGCTTGCTCATGATCGCCTTCGCCTTTGATGTAATTTTCATACTGCCCGCCGCTATGGCCCTCCTCACAATATCCCGCTCTGTTATTATACCAACGGGTTTTGAACCGTCGAAGATTATCACAGAACCCACCTTAGCCCTTTTCATCTTCTTTGCTATGCCTAGTATGTTTTCATCTATGCCAGCAGACACGACAGGCCTGCTCATTATCTCGTGTACCAGTATAGACTCCTTCAAGAGCCTCATCGCCTCACCCATATTATCTTGCCCAGATTGGATTATTACGCCTTTCTATGGGCTTGCACAAAGTGCCTTCAGTAATCGCTCAGCAACTTCGTGTCCTTCTTGTCTTTCTTTGCTATCAGGAGCATTATATCGCTTATCACTGTGCTCGCTATGATTATCGATCCGTCTTCATACCTCTTCAGCTTGTATCTCAATACCAGAACTGATAGTACAGATATCGAGGTATGCCTATCGCTATAGCCGTTATTATATCTCCAATCACATTTAGGCCGAATCCGAACACGAAAAATAATGAAAGACTTGATGAAGGTATTATAATTATGTTATTTAATAGATAATGCTACCAATTTGTATTATTGATTCAGTGCTGCTTATATAAAAACTGCACAGGGAAAGGCATTTATCAGTTCAAGTAGCAATACTTGTATGGTGCGTTTATGAGTATCGCAAAAAAGCGCCTTGATCCATTTTGTGATCCAAAAAAGATAGGAGAACAGGCATATTACGAGTCGAAATACACATACGCTATTTATGATCTATTCCCAGTAGTTAAAGGACATACGTTGATAGTGCCAAAGAGGCATGTATCAGGCATAGCAGAATTGACTGATGCAGAAGCTGTAGATTTGGTAATGACAATAAAGCGCGTTGTGCCCAAACTCCTGAAGATATACAGAGCTGATGACTCATATAACATCGTTGCACAGATCGGCCCTTACTCTGGAAGGACTGTGAACCATTTGCATATACATATAATACCAAGGAACAAGTACGACATGTACAGCGAATACAACGACAAGCTTTACAAGGACCTTAGGAAATACGAACTTGACGGTATCGCCATGCATGCAGTAGCCCCGGAAATAGAAAGGCTGCGCAAGATATTCAAGTACAAGGAGCGCGAATAATGCGCGGAAGTATTCTATTTTTCCTGAAAGTGCAAAGGCTTAAAGATTTTCAGATACTCAAGTGTAGTATGATGAGAAATAAAGAGAAGAAAAATACACAGACGACAAATTACGAAAGTAAAGTGTGGGAATTTAGCACTGAGGAACTTTCTGCAGAAAAAAATCTAATTATGAGGATGAAAAAAATTCCATTGATTAAGCATAAATTGGAATTAAATAAGAAACTAACAAAGGAAGATATAGAAAAAAGATTGAATAGATACTGCAAACGGTCCATAGAAAATGTATTTAAGGCAGTAGGGCAGGCTTATAGAGGCATTGGATTTAATTCTGAAGATAAGCTAATAGAGTATATAAATGATCTGAAAAAGGGGGCAGAACCGGGCAGCATAGCAAAGCTACTATCATTGAATGTTCTATTTTTTACTGCGAGTATAGGGGAAGCGAAACTATTTGCGACAGGATATGGGGTGGTGATAATAGTAGATATCAGAAAGGTCAATTACAAGCATGTATACAATTTGGAGGCAGAATATAGTTTTGAGGATATATTATTTGATAGGAAGTCATTTGTAAAGAGATATAGACATGTACATGACCTTAGCGAGATGTCTTATGGTGGGCCAATTACTTATTTAGAAGTAAGATCAAATTCTGTAGCTCCGGATGCAATAAAAGCCGTTCTAGTCTACAAAAACTTTAACTTTATCAAAAGATTTGAAGAAATTCCAACTGCAATGGAGGTTAGAAAAGCATTGAAGAATTGAGAGCGGGCAAGGTATATTCTTTTGTGGTGTGGTGGTTCCAACGAAGAATTTAACAATCTTAGAGCATTGTAAGTTATTTCTCCATTAATGTTCTAATATTGTTATGGCATGGAAAGCACTGTCTTTGGCGCTCTCTGAAGTGCTGGATGTTAAGTTTCACCCATTTCCTCCCGTCTCATCCCACCATTTCATAAAGTTTCTTTCAGACTGTTTATCAGTCATTCTCGCCTCTTTTTTCTTCCTCGCCTCTTCAAGCTTTGCGTTCTTATAATCCTCTCGGTGGTGGTGTTTTGGGTTTCTGCATATTTCATCAAGTATTGCAAGGCGTTCTTTTGGATATTTATTCGAAAGGTATTTCATCCCCCCGCCCCAGCCAATGCCCATGCCGTGGCTGCCCTTAGAGTGGTGCTCAACATAAAGCATATGCTCAAGGCTTATCAGCTCGGCAACATACCCAAAATCGTCCTGCCTGTATCTTGGCCTGCCAGTTATGGTATGGCAGAGCTCCTGCGCTTTTTTCCAGTCTAAGCCATTAAGCCTTGCGCGCTTTATCTTTTCCTTCACGAATTTAGTAATTACCTTGGGCGGCTCCCAGCTGGGTTCTTTCTCAAGGATTGCCCTTGTCTCTTTAACCAGATCCTTTATTTGATTTTCATCCATTCAATCACATATGCATATTAATAATTCCTGTATATAATATATATTGAAATAATTATTCGTATAGGAATTATTATGGCGTTACCTGAACTTGAATCCATAAAACAGCGGAGGCGCGCGCTTGGGCTCTCACAGTACAGCCTTGCAAATAAGGCTGGGATAAGCCAGTCAATGCTTGCCAAGATAGAGAACAAAAGGGCAGAGCCTAGCTTCAGGATTGCAAAAGAGATTTTAGAAACGCTTGAAGAGCTTGAGAATGCCTCCTCCAAAAAGGCAGTGGATGTGATGAACAGAAATGTCATCTCACTGCAAGAAACCGATACGGTTGAAAAAGCGATAGGACTAGCTAAGAAGTATGCAGTATCCCAGTTTCCGGTTGTCAGAGACGGGCTTCTTGTAAAAAGCATATCCGTGAGGGAGCTGCTTGATATAGGCAGAGAGGCAAGGATAGGCATGATTGATGGAATATCATTGCCAACTGTGAATGAGAATACGCCTGTAGAGGCGGTGAAGTCATTGCTTAAATCCAGCCAGGCAGTACTGGTGGTCGAGTCTGGAAGGATAAAGGGGATTATAACAGCGGAGGACCTTCTTTGAGGCCTGTTATAAGCTAGCTAGCCCTATCCCAAAGGGTAGGCATTAAAAAGCCAACATCATGTTAGCTGGGATAGAAACCCTATATATATTGGTTTACCAGACAGGCATTAGAGTTAGACAGATATCGTATAGCTTTAGGTTAAAATGGTTAAAGGTTTTACTGCCTCGATAACCACCGCAATACAGGTAAATAAATGTTTGGTACTGTTTATTTTAAAGCCAGCACTAATGCATTCATCAATAACATCAGAAAGCTTTTGTTTAAGTATGCTTTCAACCATGAATGTGTAAGCCTTTTTATCTATTAAGCTTCCTTCAAATTTTATTATCTTAAAATAAAAATCAAAAAATATCTTGTTGAGTAGGCCTTCTGGAACTACTGTGTCTAAAATGATAAGCCTTCCTCCTGGCCCAAGTAACCTGAATGATTCCTTAAAAAATCTGCTTTGCTATCAAAATTCCTTAGAGCCATAGAATTTGTTATAATGTCGAAAGACGAATCGGTAAAAGATGTCATAGTTGCATCCATAACATAAAGCTTAACATCCCTAAATTTTGAGAGTTTTTTCTTTGCAATCTCAAGCATCTTACTGCTTAGATCTATACCAGTTATAGAAAGCCTGGTATTTATTTCAAGTGATCTTTTAATCAGGGCTAAAAGAAAATCTCCAGTTCCTGTTGCGGTATCTAAAACAGTGCAGCTCGAATTTTCTCTTATTGCTATTTTTGCCGCAGAATTTCTAAAATACTTGTCTAATCCAAAAGAGAATATTGTATTTACAATCCCATACTTTTTTGCTATCCTATCGAACATCTCAGTATTTTGAAGTGACATACAATTGGTTAATAAGTCAAGCTTTATATAGATTTATTAGGATACTCGTATAAAAATAGTTTAAAAGCAATAGTGAGAGTTGGTTCTTGCCGTGGTTCCGAATCTAATAAATAATCTATGGGTTGTAATAGCTGCCCTTTTGGTTTTCTCAATGACTATTGCTGTAGGGTTCCTTGAAGTGGGAGAACTCGGAAGGCGTTATAGCAGATCTCTGATTAAAACCATAATAATAACTTTTTCAGCGATATTCATCAGCGATATTCATAATGGTTATGATAGGTTTCAATACCGCATTTGCCCCGACGATTGATGGAATAATAGGAAATCCATTATATCTGCCGGGCCTATTTTTAGGCGGGTTTTCTAGAGCCGCAAAGGGCCTGCCCAGTGGAGTATGGTGGTCTATGGGCTCGGCATATTTCAATACAGGCCTAATGACAGGGTCTTACTTCCTTTTTGAAGCTGCATTCGCATCCGTTACATTTGCACTTGTAAGCGTGATAGCCCTTAGAAAAGTAAAGATGAAAGCCTTGGCTTTATTCTCCATAGCATACTTCACGCTCATATGGAATCTGCCTGCAGCGTGGATATGGAACCCCACAGGATGGCTTTATCTATTGGGGATGAGGGATTTTGCAGGGGGCTTGGTTGTACATGCTGCAGCTGGCATAGCATGCCTTGCATTAGTTATCCGCATATGGATTGAAGAGAAGAAAAAAGGCTTTAGGCAGAGCCCGCAAGTTGGATAAAGCTAAACAAGAGCTGGCTGGCGCTTGGAATATTGCTGCTTTGGATGGGCTGGTTTGGATTTAACCCCGGAAGTGTCTTGGCCTTCAATGCAAGCGCATTGACTGTTGTACTTACAACATTTCTTGCCGCATCATCCGCTGCTGTTTCAACAATGGGATTCAGATGGTTAAAGAATAAGTCAAAACCCGATATAGCGTATGGAGTGAATGGAATATTGATGGGGTTGATAATAATAACGCATTTGGCTGGGTTTGTAAACCCTGCAAGCGCAATAATACTTGGTCTTATAGGAGGGCCATTGTTCCTTGTGTCTGAAAGGTACTTTTCAAAAGTCAAGTGGTTCACAGACTCCGTTGGCCTATTCCCAGGTCATCTTGTTGGAGGCATATTCGGGTGCCCATGATAGCGTTCTTTGCGCAGCATTCTTTTGCCGCATCTTCCGAGCTATGGAGAGTATGTCATCGCTGGGCTTGGCTTCGACTACCGGCGTGCTCATTATCTCATTTACCAATATCGATTCCTTTGGGGACCTCATTCCATCAAACAGATATGCGCAGATAAGAGTTTAAGCCTATTTGTGGGGTTCGCAAAGGCGAGAAGATGCATGCAGTTGCTTTGCCCGGATATATTACAGGTGCGCAAGGCATTTGGGGATTTAATAATTGCCCGGGGTAATTGCGCTT
>JAJZOS010000006.1 GCA_021851985.1 Microcaldota archaeon
CCCTATTTTGAACCCGCGACCATCAGCTTAGAAGGCTGTTGCTCTGTCCAAGCTGAGCTACGGGCCCGCATTGCGCATAAACTTAGCGGTGCTAATATTAAAGAACCTTTTTGTATTTTCAGTTAATATGTGCGCAGCATCTTCATATCGCATGCCTTTGGCATCAGCTATAATACTTACCGCCTTGTCGACATCGGAAGGCGACGAATTTGCAGTCGGCGAATCTGTTTCCGCCATCAGGTTCCCAATCGGCACGGCTTTTATGGCAGATGTCCTGGATCCTGATTTTAAGGGTGGCACAGATATCATATAGCCGCGCCGCGCCGCTTCAATTGCATTATCTACATTGCCTTCAAAGAAATGCAGATGCACTGCATGTGCATCCTTTTCATCAAGTATGTGCAGCACCTGTTGCATCGCATCCCTGGAATGCACGCTTATAGGCAGGTTTAGTTCATTTGAAAGGTCTATGAACGTTTCAAACAGCGCGATCTGCTTCTCAATGCCTTTAATCCCATTTGCGTGTGTAAAATCCAGGCCGATTTCGCCTATAGATTTAACGATATTCTTATTCTCCCTTATCAAGCGTATATTATATTCTATCTCATCGTCGCCTATATTCTCTGCGTAATCGGGGTGTATGCCCAATGCGGGGAATACATGCCTGCCATCAGATACCTCAAGTGTCTTAAGGTTTGATTTGGTATCTATTCCATTGCTTATCATGGTTGCCACTCCCCCAGCAACTGCGTCAGCTATCGCGCTGCCATCAAAGGCATATAGATGGCAATGCGCATCTGCCAACTCGATCAATGTTTTATATTTTGATTCATCTTCAGAAGTAATCTGTTTCGCGATTGCCGCCATATAATTACCAAAGCAGTATGCAACTGAGGCATAACCTGTAATAAATGTAATGTTAGGTAAAATATAATTATATGTGATACAAAATTTCATACAAGGTAATGCAGTGCGATACAAAAAAAATTCTGGAAAATCGAAGATCCCATATAAGGGCATAAACGTCGCATTGCTTGTAATTATAATAGCATTGCTGGCAGTGGCATTCTCCGACATCAATTCATTGAATGCTAAGATCAGCTCATTGCAAAGTAACGTGACGCTGCTCTCATCCCAGCCGGGATCTGCCGGCGCAGCTAATGGAACTTCGCTGCTTTCAATAAAAAGCTATAACATAAATGGCAGCATGATAGTGCCAAACACATCATTGCCGGGATTTCCCGTCATAACTGCAAATGCTTCATTTGGGCAAAGGCTTACAAACATAAACAAGCCCCTCAATTCATCATATCTTTCGGTCATAAACAACGCACCTGATTCTTATTTTGAAACTGCTGGCCTCATGCTGCTCAACGGCAGCATAAACAACAATGTAGGCGTTACACCTATAAAAGTTAACCCGTTCATACTCAACGGCAAGCCGACAGTAATATACCTTGGGTCTATAACATGCGTATTCTGCGGGGAGAACAGGTGGGCAATGGCTCTTGCACTGGGAAGGTTTGGGAATTTTTCTCATTTATTCGAAGGATATAGCTCTTTCGGCGACCACGACCTGCCTACCTTGTATTGGTCCCCGTCGCACTACAACATTTCTGCGGAAGATCTTGGCAATTTTTACAGCAGCAAATATCTTAATTTCATATCTATAGACGATGCAATGCCGATAACCAGCGGCTTCCAACTCAATTCTCCTGCACTTATGCAGCAAAGGATAAATGCTACTGGCAATGTGCCGTACAAAGATGCATTTGAATTTATAGCAAGGCTGAACAATTTCCAGGGCACTCCATATACTATATGGGGCAAATACAATGTGCCGGGCGCAGACGCGGTGGATTTTGGCAATTCTACACCAACAACGCAAAACCTTACGCTTACGTATATGACCCATAAGGATGTGTTTAACGCCCTCTCAAAGCCGAGCGATCAATTCGCATGGACTGAATATGCGGCCGCTGACATATACATAGCAATGGCGTGTTCGTCCATCAACAATTCAGCGCCCATATGCACTCTGCCTGCGATACAGCAGATGGAGATAAAAGGAGGGTATTGATGAAAAAAGGTTTTTTTTCAAGCCGCGCCCATATATTGAAAAAGGTATTTACAAAGCCTGCATATATAGCAATAGCGGTAGCTGCATTCATAGCCTACTATCTTTTTTACAATTATCTGATAAGGCTGAGCAGTTATGGGATATTCATAACCACCGTACCTATGTATATGGTAGACACGCTGATAGCAACATCTGCAATTCTGCTGAGTTTGAGCGTCTTCGGAATTATGCAAAGCAGGCGAAGGCGCAAATCCATTTCTAAATCCGCTATACCTAGCAGTGCAATAAGCGTGGCTATGCCCTCCGTCGGCGGGTTGGTGGCAAGCTGTGGATGCGAAACGCCCATCCTTGGATCCATATTGTATCCGTTGGGCCTTAATTTCATAGCTGTGGGCAATGTGATATCATTCATATCTAGATATAATTTCACCCTTTTGGGGATTTTTATAGCGATAAATATGATGCTAATTTTTTATCAGTCTGGAAAAATGCCTAAAACCATCATATAGCCAATAATGCCCATGCCTATTGCCCAAAGACATGAATTGGAAGGTATTTAAATTTTGCTATCGCATGTTAAACGTTCAAGAATGGGTTAAATGGTTGTTACATAAATCGGAAAAGAAAGTGTTGAATGCAAGGTGGTAAAATGAATGCAATATCCAAAATGATAATGCACTACAAGAGAGCAAAGAGGGAACAGAAATTAGCCAGCGATCCAAATAATGACAGGAAATTCATAGTAATAAAGGACAGCCCGTATTCATGGCATATGGAATGGCTTGACGAATACGAAGCGTCTCAGAAAGAAGCAGAATCGCATAACTGATTTTAAGCTGGCATTTTCCAAGGCGTCAGAAGCAGAAGATAAAGCGGCGTAATTCCCTGCCTGAAAGCAGGAGTCTCACTTAGGTCCGAATACCTTGATATAATTGCACTACTGATAAAACATATCAACTTTTTTAGATTTGTAGCATATAATATATTTGGTGTAATGATGCCATCCGGCAGGGGATATGGGCATGTCAAGCCCAAACATGGAAGTGGCAAAACTAAAATCACCCATCCAAAAAATAAAACCCGGAATAGGCATGCGTATTCTAGAACCAAACCTGCTATGGCAAAAAAACGCACGAAAAATGCCAAACGCCATGCGGGCATACGTTTGCATAAAGCTTTACGCACGGGAGATCTGCAAGAGAAGAAAACAACCAAGCGCATGCATTCAAATCAAGATGCGCATGCCATCGTTCCAAAATCCATAAACGAGGCCCTTATCCTGGACATACTCGGAAACCGCGATTCTGGAACCACCAGCGGCGAAAGCGTGCTTCTTGCGCAGATTCTGTCAGGCTTTACTAAAAGCATGAGAAAACTTTCATACATGGCGGGCATATCCAACGGCATGTTCTTATACCGGATCAATAAACTGCAGAAACGTTACGCATGGTATCAGGATTCAGTAAAGGACCTATCAGAATTCTTCGAGAAAGCAGGATATATGGCATCGAGCTATGACATTTTTCCAGACAAGGTAGTCATAAAGCTTTACGGTGCGGGCCCAGACCTCGGGGGAAATATGCACGTTTTCGAATCCGGCGTAATATCCGGATTCCTTACTGCAGCTATCGGGCATTATGTCCCGGTCAGCGAGGAGGAATGCGGGCACGCGGGCGCCAGCTATTGCAGGTTCTCAACATCCAATTCCAAAGCTGCTTCAGATGTGAATAAGGACAACCTTCGCCATATAAACGCTCTTGCTAAATACATCTCAGATGGCAAGCCTACTGCAAAACCAGACACGTTTTCAAAGAGCTATCTTAATCTTATATACCAGGTTATAATGGAAAGGGAATATCTTGATAATATGAAGGATTTGCTGGGCTACTTCGGGAAAACCATACTGCAGATGTCCAATGCAAAGAAACCCAAGAAGCTGAAGGACGGCGGTCTGGCCGCATTGGCGCAGCAAAACATAAACCTATTAAACCTTGGCAAGTTAAATATTAAGAGCGCCAATGCGCTGGACGCTGAACTGATGTTCGATTCATCACAGTCCCGCAGCGAATTCGTGGAACTCGCAGTAGCCTTCCTAAGCGGGGTACTTGGAAAAGATATGGCCTGTGACGCCAAGCTCAAGAGCGAAAATGATTTATACAGCATACGAATAAATAAAAAGAATAAGTGACAAATTCAAGTTGATCCTATGGCTTTGGAATTCATGGACAAGATAGCCCCATACATACCGTCAATAAAAGGTCCAGCTAAGCCTCTCTCTTTAAGGGAGAAGATGTACTGGACGGCAGGCATACTTACGGTATATTTCTTGCTCTATAACATATATGCGATAGGCGTTAATCCTACCGCAGTTACGCAGCCGCTGCTGCAGCTTATAAGCATAATATTTGCGGCGAAGGTCGGCAGCCTCATCACCGTAGGCATAGGTCCGATAGTATTGTCTAGCATAATATTGCAGCTCGTATCTGGGTCAGGCATAATAAAGATAGACCTTAATGACATAACCAACAAATCGAGATGGCAGGCAATGCAGAAGCTCTTCGCCATATCAATAGCAGTAATAGAATCATTGATATTCGTCATAAGCGGATATGTGCCGGTAGCATCACCGTCGGTCATAGGATACGTCGTGCTGCAGATGGCAATCGGCGCCATAATAATAATATTCCTCGACGAAATAATGACAAAATACGGGATAACATCAGGTATAAATATATTCATAGCTGCTGGTGTTTCTTATGCGATAGTAGCAGGAACATTCAGCATACTGATACCAGAGGCTATAGCTGCCATTCAGGCCGGCGGTGCAGCTGCACCTGCAAACGCGCTGATGGCATTTGGCCCGCTCTTCTTTGCGGTAATAATATTCTTAGTGAGCATATATGCGTATGAAATGAAAGTGGAACTTCCCCTAAGCTTTGAGCAATTGCGGGGCATTGGGGGTCGGCTTCCAATTCCATTTTTGTACGTAAGCGTACTCCCAGTCATACTTGCATCATCGCTAGAGCTCAGCCTCACGGTATGGTTTAGATTCCTTGCAGGGGTCCATGGCACATTTGCCGGCCTTGCGAAGTTCATAGCATTTTACCAGCCAGTGGGAGGCTCATTGCAATTGAGCGGTGGATTGGCATACCTTATATCCCCCACATTTCCATTGCCGTATGCAGCACCGTATGGAATAGGCGGATATGGTGCATATTTCGGCTATTTGCTGACCCATACAAGTGAGCTCTTTCTACCATGGGGCGGGATGCTGTTGATTCCAGAGTGGATACATGTCCTAGTATATATAGGCGTGCTTCTTGTGCTTTGCGTGATATTCGGGAAGTTCTGGATAGAAATGACCGGGCAGAGTCCAAAACATCTTGCAGAGCAACTTGGCACAACAGGATGGCAGATACCTGGCTTCAGAAGAGACCCAAGGATTATAGAAAACGTGCTCAACAAATACATACCAAATGTTACTGTATTGGGCAGCCTGTTCGTAGGATTCCTTGCAGCCATAGCAACGCTCACGGGCGCCATAGGCACAGGCATGGGGATACTTCTTACGGTCGGTATAATCTACATGGTATACCAGCAGCTGCTGCAAGAAAACCTATACGAAACATATCCGATACTTGAGAAGATCACGAAATAGGCAGAAATTTTTGCCCCTTTCGTTTCTTCCTCGTCTAAAAGATGCACCAGAAACTCCAACATTTAAATATTCTGAGGGGGTATAATTACCAACGAGAGAAAATGACGATTGCGGTTTTGCCCCTGACGATTGCGATTGTGCTGTTTGCCCTGTGGGGTTATGTAGTGTACCGCTGGTGGGTGAAGCCGCTCCGCCAAACGCTGCAACAGAAACAGAAATAGTTGCATCGAATGCACCAAAGCTGAGGCCCATTTTCACAGCATTAAGCCCTGCTGCTTTTGCTACGTTGATTGCACTCATTCCTTCTGGGAGCGTCGCACTGAATATACTTCCAAAATCTGCGCCGAGCGAACCTGCAAAATCAATTCAATATTGATATGTTTGAGACTACGCCATAGCTCTGTAATGGCCGGCCCGATAGTCTGAAATCGCCTACTGCTACAAATTCGCCGCTAGTAGAAGTGTCTGCCACCACGCGCAACGTTAAGTTTTTGCCAATCAAAGTTCCTATTGGTATAGTCACATTTCTGAATGTATATGATCCGCTGGCGCCAAACGCGCTTTCGTTGAACGTATTGTAATGCGCTATTATCTCAGGTATTCCATTTTCAAGAATCTCTACATAAATCAAATTGTTTTCGGGGCTTATGGTCTGGAAATCAATGAAATGTTCGGACGCATAAAACGGGCTTGAAGTCAGATTTCCTGCAGCATTCGAGGACCCACAGTTGTATGTAGAAGCAAAATACGTGCCGTTGTATCCTGTCCACGGCCCTCCAGCAGTGCAGTTGTGTATATCTGCATAGCTGGCATTTATGGGTCTGCTGTCAAAGCCTTTGCCTGTAAGGTTCCAGCCAATATAAGTGCCGCTTGCGAATTTGCCACTATATATATTTTTGTATACGGCATTCTTTGGAGGCACAAGCGTAGTATTCAGGTTTATTATCGAATATTTATTGTTGCATGATCCTCCTGCAAAACCTCTATGCATTGTTATCTTATAAGTTTGTGCAGGCATTGAAAAGTTGCTGAATAATGCTATGCAGCCATAGTTTATGCTTTGGTTAAGGTATGTTACGTTATTCGCACCTATAATCGTGAAATTGGTATAGTTGCTGTTGCCGTTTGCAAGCCATATGCCTAATGCTCCTCCTCCCCACATGCATGTTCCAGTATACGTTTTGTTGAACAGAGCAGACAATATGGAGAAGTTATTGCAGCTCGCAGAATATATTATCGTCGTGGTAGGTGCAGTGGTTGTCGCAGTAGTGGCAATAGGGGATATTGTCGTAGAAGCAGGCAGCGGGTGCAATATAAAATTATATCCAGTAATCAGATATCCTAGTATCGCTATCACTATAATCATTATTGCCCACACTAAAAATCCTTTGTGCATAATACAACCACTTTATGTATAGGTATTTATTTATATAGTATAAATATTTTCTTATTCAGATACTAGAGCTTATAATGCTTGATTAAGGTGTAATTTTGGGAAGCATACCTAGAAAGTGGAAGAAAAAAGGAAGAATGCGCTGGAAATGGCTCAAGAAAAGGCGAAAGCGCCTTAAGAGAGCGCAGAAGAGGAGAGTAGGGGAGCTGTAGCTTCTTCCTGCTATCTGCATCTTTTTTGCAGTTGTTTATTGCAAAGGCCTAGCTTTGCCTCGGTCCCGCTGCAGCAGGCATTAATATTTCCCCTTGCTGGCGAGCCATACTGCATTAAATATGGTATGATTGGGCGCCATAGGCATTAACGCAATTGCAGTCAAACTAACGATGTCTTCATGAACCTAAAAGTCCTTATGCCATTGCCTCATCTCAACGCTATTTGGTCGGCCAGTTATGTAATAAATCCGGGCTTTATGCACATGAAAAAGTTTTTAGTTATGCATACTCATTTATCCTAGCTAGTGTTCGCATGTCAAGCTTGAGATCTGATTTGGAGAAAGAAGGTTTTTCACTTCCTGAATTGTCAAGGAGCAATCTTGAAATTGCAAAGGAAGTCGCAGAAGGCGGAGGAAGCCTTATAGGCAAACACAAAACGAAGCGTTTCTTCCTTGTCATAGACGGTTTAGGATACGACCTCCTTAATATGGCTATGAATAAAAGCCCAGTGTTATCAAAGGCTTTTTCCGATGCAAAAATAGAAAAAATAAAGACAATGTTTCCTTCGTTTACGCCATCGGTAATGACAAGCATAGACAGTGGGTTGACAATAGCCGAGCACGGCATTGTCGGAAGCCCAATACCTATGAAAGAATATGGAAATATGCTGGATGTATTTAATATACCTTGGGGTCCGAGCCTAGACGAAGCATTGGGGAAAACAGACAAATATCCCATATTTCCTGAGATGCATACATTAATAAAAATGTCCAGGCACAAAGGGTTCCTTTACCTGCAACATGAAAACATATTGAACAAGGGGAGGAATCTGAATGCATTGGATAAAATCAACTACAGCAAATATATATCGATGGATGACATGATAATACAGGTATTGAAAGCGATAAAGTCGAATTCTAAAGAAACTATATATGCATACATTGATTATGTGGATCATGCACAGCATGTATATACAAAAAGCACATACGACGGTTTGGAGATTACTAGATATGCCCTTGAGCGCTTGGCGGAAAAACTGATTCCTGCGCTTAAGCAAAGGGGATGGGAGACTGTAATCACATCGGATCATGGCCAAGGATCATTCAATGAAAAAGATTTAAGAAAGATATCGCCGCAGAGCAAAGTGCTGGAAAACCTTACCACATATCCATGGGGAACCCACAGATCAATGTTCTTTAATGTGGTTGATGGAAAAAGCAAGCTCTTTGAAGACGAATTTCAAAGGAGTTATGGGAAGAGTGCATATCTTGCTGATTCAGACGAAGCAATAAGGTCTGGAATGTTCGGAAAACCAAAAGTCAGCAATTGGTTGCGATACCGATTTGGAACGCACATAGCAATAGCGAAGGGCAGCAGCTTCCTTTACTACAAATACCCTGACAAGAAGGACTACGAGAAAAAAATATTCGGCCATCATGGCGGAATGTCCAAAGACGAAATGGAGATACCGCTTGTGATTGTATAAGCCAAAGGGTTATGGCTTTAAAATCAGATTTATGGGCGCATGGTCAGATCCCTCTACGCTATCCATTATGCCAGAATCCGAAATTCTACTTATAATGTCGTTCGTAACTAAGAAATAATCTATCCGCCACCCTATATTTTTCTTCCTTGCGCTGAATCTATACGACCACCAGGAATATTTTACATCATCTTTGTGAAAATATCTGTAGGCGTCTATGAATCCATGAGACAAGAATGAAGTCATCCAATCTCTTTCTGCCTTTGTAAATCCTGCGTTATTCGAATTCTCTTTGGGTCTTGCTATATCTATATCTGCGTGTGCAACATTCATGTCGCCGCATACGACAAGAGGCTTTTGCTCCTTCAACTTATCCGTATAGCTCATGAATGCGGCGTCAAAACCAAGTTTATAGTCCAGTCTTTTCAAGTCCCTCTGCGAATTCGGGAAATAGGTGTTTATAAAATAGAAATTCTTAAACTCAAGGGTCTGAACCCTGCCCTCGTGGTCGAATTCCTTTATGCCTATGCCATTTAATACTGAAAGCGGTTTTTCCTTTGTTAAAACCATGGTGCCGCTATACCCTTTCTTCACTGCCGGGTTTATGTATTGCGTGTATCTGAGCTTCTGGAGTTCAATGTGCTGTATGCTTTCAGATGACTTGATCTCTTGCAGCGCAAGTAGGTCGGGGGATTCTTTCTCGATGAACCCAACAAGTCCTTTCTTCACTGCCGCTCTTACGCCGTTGACGTTCCATGATATTATCTTCATTGATTATATTTAGTTGCAAACACTTATATCACTTGATAAAACCAGCCGAATATCGCCGCTTTGCACTTTACTTTTGGTGCAGTAAAGCTCACGTTAAAGAAGTCAAGCGCCTTCTTATCGTAACAGTACCCGCTGTCCATGCCTGCCTCCAAGCTGTCTATCTGTTTGCCCGATATGCGGTATATTAAATTCATTGACGGTACATATAATGTTCCGTTATGTGCGGTGTAGCTTAGGCCTCCCATGTTTGCGGTGAATTTGGACCCATTGGCAGCAATGTAAGTTGTATAACGGTGGTCGCCATTTGCTATTCCTTCAATTATGTTATAAACATCTGTGTTGTTCGGATTCCTAAATATTAAGATGACGGGGCATGAAAACACACCTATGCCTGTATTATATCCAGATATTGTGGTGGTCTGATTTGTTTGCACAGCCCTAAAGCTAAAGTGCACTATAACAAAAGGCATTATCCCAATGATTGCTATTGCCGAAATTCCTATTGCATATCCATTTGCCTTGCCCTCTTTTTTATCCTCGCCCGCGCGCCTTTCTGCAGCTTTGTAATATTTTATCCTTTTGAAATGGCTATTATACTCCTGTTCTACCCTGCCAATGCCAATCGGCTCTGATATATGCTGGCTTACCGTCGACTTTGCAAGTCCCAACACTCGCCCATCTCTGTAACCGTCATCTTTTTCTCTTTAAGCAGTTTCAATATCCTATTTTTAGTTTCAAGGGTTTTACCCCTGGCTACACCTAACGATATATCCGAGTTTAAGGTTTATTAAGGATTCTTGACCGTTAGGTTTTTGTTCGGTTTTTACGTGAAGAAGCATTGAAAGTTCTGATTTACCTATAAATCCTTTTCAATATATCCAAAATCTAGGGGCTAAGTACGCAAAACAGAATTAATAAATATCTCCCCCATGATAAGAATTTGATTTCTATGGAGAAGCAACTTGAAAACCAAGAAATACCATACTCTGCAAAGGCGTTTGCAAATTCATATAAGCGCGCCAAATATGTTTTCGGAAATCCAATAATGCTCTCATACGCAGATGCAGCAAGCAGCTTCTGTTGCAATCCTGAAGTGAAAACAGACACATTGTCTTGCATGATACCGAACAGCAAGATGATAGGGGTAGACACTCAAAAGGCCAATCAAATGGGCTTCTATGTAGAAGAGGTGAGAAGCAGATTCATAAAGTTCTATGACAAGATAAACTCCATAACCATTGAAATAGGCCTAAAGCACGAGCAGTACAGCATAGTAAACGAATCACTTAAGGGAATAATTGGCGAGAATGAAATAATTAGCAATCATTCATTTCTGGGCGTGAGTACGGACGAGCTTTTGTTTTATTCAAAGCTGATAACCGTAGACAATTCTAAAGTGCTTGTGCCTGCATACATCCATCAACTTTCAATGCTTTATTCATTATGGCTTTCTGAAACTGACGATGAGCGCGCTGACAAGTATGCCAACATGATAAAGCCAATCCTCTTGCATCATTTTCGCAATCCTGAAAAGTTATGGCGCCTTTCACACGATGCCTTAGCCAACGAAAGCCCTAGGTACGTAAATTCTATGTGCGTTGATTTAGAAAGAATGCTAAGGACATAATGCCAAATCAAGCATAAGCCAAAGCCCAGATTGCCTAAAGAAGCCAGTATTGCTGGCCACATTGCGCCACGTCTGTCTATATTCAAAATCCATACATGGAATATGCAAGAAGCAGCTTTAATTCTAGTCATTCTACAAATAAAATTTAATGTTTTACTTCCAATAATATGCGTGGTAATATGAAAATAGCAATAATAGGGACAGGGAATGTAGGCAGAAGCTTAGGCGAGGCCCTATCGAAGGGCAACGAAGTGGTATACGGATCAAGGAAGCCCGAAGAGGCCAAAGCGAAACTTAATGGCGCAAATGTTGCAACGATAGAAGAGGCATCGAAAGGCGCAGAACTGATAATACTCGCAGTTCCGTATCATTCAGCAAAGGAAGCCATACATGAGATGAAGAACAATGAGAGAGATAAGATACTAATAGATGTATCGAATCCTATGGATGAGCATATGAGATGGGCGAAGGGCTTCAGTGAATCAGCGGCGGAAGAGATATCGAAGCACGCAAAAGGCGCAAAGGTCGTCAAGGCGTTCAATACAATATTTGCCGAAAATATGAAGACGGGTCAACTGGGCGCCGAAAAGCTTACTACTTTCATTGCTGGGGACGACGAGGGGGCAAAGGCAAAGGTCATGGAGCTTGCAAGAGGCATAGGCATGGAACCTGTCGACGTGGGCATGCTCGAAAAAGCGAGATACATAGAACCCGTAGGGATGCTCATGATAGAATTGGGATACGGGAAGAAAATGGGCACCGGCATAGGCATGAAACTTGTCGGTGGAAATCAAGCATGATTGGTAGTTAAGCGCAGGCACAATCCGCCTGCGCATCTATTTCTATTGTTTATCAATTGTACTTGTGTTAAGCTTCGAGCTGGCACCCTCAAAAATGAAAGCACTTGCTACTAACAACAATCCAGCAACTACAAAGCTAGCAGAATATCCTAAGTAATAGGATATGTATCCTGCTAGCAATGCGCCCACTAGGAAAGATACGCTAACCAAGGACGTATATATTCCGAGCTTGCTGGCTCTGTGTTCCGTCCCTATAGCTTCAAAAACCAACGTATTGGATGCAGTATAATACAACGAGTATGCAAGTCCTGCCCCTATCGCATACAGTACGATGTTCAGTATTACGAACCCTGAAAATTTGGTGAACGTGAGGAATATGAATGCTATGGCAATGTACGACCCTCCACGCAGGAGTATGGCATTGGGCAGCATGCGCGTTTTAATTCTTTTTGCAACGTAGTTGCCAAAGTAAGCGAACGTGAAAACCTGTATGAATATGCCTATAGTTATTATCAGGAATATCGTGAACTCCGTAAGCCCTATATCCTTCAGGCCTACAGGGTAGGCAGTATTAAAGAGACCGCTGCTGATGAAGAAAGCAAATATCGCCAGATAAAGGGCGCCGAGGTAGGATTTCGGCCTGTGCATCTTGGTGCCTATATTGAATATTATCTTGAAAACCGATATCTTAGGCGTGGAGACAAGGAGCACTGGTTGCATCATTACCCTTGTGATAAACGAATGTATATTGGAAAGCATCAACTTTCTTGGCAGCATGCGCGCGGGCTCATATATCAAAATCATGCTCATTACTATTGAAGGTATCGCAACAAGCCCAAACATTAATGGCAGGAATCTTATTGCGACAAATCCCAATAAAGCTGTTGAAAGGGCGAATCCCATTCCTCCCCCAAGGCTTACTATAAACTGAAACTTGGAGAAGACTGCAGGCCACTGATCTTCCGGAGAATTCTCCATGACTAGCATGTTGAGGGGAGTTGCATTTGCACCTATAACAAACGACAGTGCACCGTAGAGCAGTATGACAAAAAGTATGTTTCCTGTAAAGAACATCATTGCAAGGAAGAACGCAAGCCCCGCATAAGAGAGTATTATCATGTTTTTCTTGTTGTTAAACCTATCAACGACGCGCCCCCATAAGTATGCTGCAGGTATCGCAAGCGCACTTCCGAACGTTATCGCGAATGATGCATCTATTACGTTGCCGCCTATACTGAGTATGTACAAGATGACAATTGTCGATACCGGGCCGTATGCCATGCTTCCAGGGAATGTGGCGTATATCCATTTCTGGCTGTTTTGTGAACCTTGCGTTATAATTCCACCATATTATTTTGCTTTTTAAGTTATCAATAAAAATAGTGCGCACAATATTTAAGCATAAACGCCTAATCACTTTTGATAAAATGACAAACAAGAACGATGACATTCGGGTGCTATATATATTGGCATACCTTCTGGAATGGCTTTCAGGCATAATAATATTCTTCGCATTCGGAAAAGACGACAAGAAACTCAGGAAACATTCGCTTCAAGCGATACTTCTTGGCATCATATCGATCATTGCTGCGTCGTTCTTTTCAATCATAGAAATTCCATTATTCGGAAGTACAATAGTGTTGCTAATATGGTTATATGGCATGTATGTAGGCTTTGAAGCGTATATGGGTAGAGAGATAAGCATACCTCTGATATCGGAATACGTCAAATGATTTCGTCCTTTAAAATTGCCGCCCAGACGGCAAACTTATAAATATTTCTACGTGTGCAATGCAGAACCGGTAGATATATTGGAAAAGACACGTAGGCAAAAATCGGCGCCCATCAAGCCAAGCCCTGCAATCACGTGCAGTTACTTAAATTTTGAGCCTGATCCCGTATGCCAGAATGTTATCTGGTATGAATCCAACGAGCACTATAGCGCGGGCGCTATATCTGCGCTGCGCAACATAGCGGGCATAGATTCATATATCGGAGTATGTGGAGGTTTCACGCAAAACATGCTGATCATCGGTGCCCTCCAGGAAAAAAATATGTTGCGTACGATCGACATCTTCGATATAGACAAGAACCAACTCACCAATGCTTCAAAACTTGCAAGGCAGGCTGCCATGCCAAGTTATCTTGCCGCCGAAACGGAAAGATTGAATATAAACCCGCTTGCAATGAAAGTAAAATTTGAAATGCGGTCTCTTGCGGAAAAGATAGATGCTATAAGCGAATATGGCAAATATTTCATATATCTCTCGAATGTAGTGGCAGTCCCTTTCAAAGGAATCGATTCAGACGGGAAATGCGGGTTGAGCTACATTGGCGGGTACACTGGGAGCGGCATCGTGAAAGGCAACGAAATGCTGAAGCAGATAGCTGGCAATGAATTCATACTGGACGGCAGTTACGTGATGGTATCATCCCCTTCGTGGCCAGTGCTTCTAAGTGACAAAAGCATGAATATATACAGCGACGTGATGGTTATGAAGAAAGAACACCAGTGCGGAAAAAGTTTGATGGCACACCATTTTTCATATATACATAATTATGAATATGCCGATAAAACTTGGGAAAACCACTATCTCAGATCGCTGTCAAATGAAAATGTATTTATAGGGCTGATGCGCCAGTTCTACGGCGACTACAGGAAACTTATGAACCTGTCGGACATAGACTGGTATGAGAAAGAGGTCCTTAAACAGGATTAATGAGCGTCTTCAGTGCTAATTTGGATTGGCGTTAGGTATTATTGCTAGTTTATGTTGTTCGTCGAATTAGTTAGGTTACGATAATTTATCTCAAGAAAACCGATGCTTTGCAATATACTCCCTGTGCTATTTATTACCATTATGGCAGTTGGTGCAGGCACTGCCTTTATTTTATATGCAATATCCTGCTGAATGAAGTCTGCCTTAACATGGAATTTAGTGCTGACCGTGTAATTAGAAAGCAGCACTATGTACCCGCAGCCATTCGCCATATGGCCTACAATGCTCCCAGATTCAAACCCGACAGCCTTGCCATTATTGTGATTTGAAAAGGCGGCTAAATACTCATGAAATGGAATATCCCCCGAAGTGGAATTCTCCACTTCTGATAGGAAAGTTTCGTTGCTGAAAAAGAATACATTAGATGCAACAGACGCTTTAAACGATATGTCCAATGTGGCATTCGACCCTGAGATGCATATGGGGTCCGACACATAATATGGTGTTGGTGACATAGCAACCGAATAATTGGAATAGCTTTGGGCGCTAACATTGTAATAGTATGGCACAGATACGTTAATATACTGGCTAAGCGGCACTGCAGTGCTTTGCGGCCAAAACGGGCCCAAAAGCAATACCAACGCTGCGATTATGCCAATATAAGAAATATTTGTTTTATGTTTTTTAATAAAACCGATAAAACTTTTTTCTACCTTTGACTCATTGCCGTTTCCAATCATCACAGAAATGAATATGCCGATTACTGCGCTTATAAGCAGGTAATAGCCCACTATCGCAACATTAATCCCTATGGTTGAAAATTTTGCCAGCATAAAATAAAAGGCTGATCCTATGATTATGAAAACCAACGCTGCGATGATCAAATCCTTTGAAATGTTTTCATAAAATCCAGATATGGCTCCTATCGCTATGAAAATCAGAAAGGAATAAAGTATCATCTGGCTGTTGTTGAGAAGAACGAATTCGAGTAAGAAGCAGAGTGCCAATATAACATATAATGTGATGAGCGAGTACCATACCAGTCGGTTTTCGGTTTTTGTACTCACGTGCATCATACAACCTTAACATATGGGCCCGCGGAGGGTCGAACTCCGATCTCCAGCGTGTAAAGCGTATGCGCAATAAGCTTGGCATCTTAGCCGTTGGACGACGGGCCCATAAAGATTATTTTCTTGCATGTCTCATGCAAAAATTATTTATCTTATTAATTGAATAATCTAATATTCCTTTCGGTGCCAGTGAGACTATCCTGAAATGCGATTCCGCCCCGAATCCTGACCCCCTTGTTACCTGTATGCCCTCTTCAAGCAGGAGCTTTTGCACGAATTCGGCATCATTTTTCATATGAAGCGCCTTTAAGTCTATCCTCGGCAATATGTAAAATGCACCATTAGGCGCTACCGTTTTTATAAAACTGTTGCTTTTTAGTATCCTCATCGAATGGTTGACTCTTTTTTCTATTTCTGCGGTCATATGCACTATGGCTTTTTTATGCTCCTTCATATTGCCTATCGCTTCTGCAGCGGCATACATGGCGGGTGTGTTTAGCGAAAGCCTTACTCTAGCATAGTCCACAAGTTTGGATTTCAATGAATTCGAATTTCTGTCGCTTTCCGGTATAATTGCAAAGCCTATCCTAAATCCGGTTGAATCATAATCTTTTGACATCCCATTGAGTATAACGTGGGGTATGCCTTTTGCGAGTTTTGCAAGGCTTGTGAATTTAGCTCCATTATAAACTATCTCATCATATATTTCGTCGCTTATGAGCATCACTCCATAATCGTTTGCTATGTCTACAACTTCCTTAAGCACTTTCATGCCCAATACTGTTCCTGTGGGATTGTTGGGGTTCGTTATGAGCATGTATTTGACCCTATTTAACCTCCTATCTGATTTGAGTTTTGCAAGTTTTCCTCTTATCACGTCAGGATCCATGGCCCACTCTCTAGATTCCTCGTAATCTGCCATTATCGGTATGCCCTCTTCAAGCTTAAGTTGGGTCATATATTGGTTGTAGTAAGGCTTGAATATAACTGCATTGTCCCCTTTGTTTATGAGTGCGCTGTTTATGAAAAGCAGCGCTTCAGAGATTCCTGCTGTGGCTATTATGCCATCGTCAGGTAAATCTACGCCATACATGGTTCTGTAACGCTTCTGCACTGCATGGGCCAGCTCTGCAGATCCCTGCGCTTTAGAATAATAGGTCTTTGATTCCCTGAGGGCTTTTACGTAAGCGTCTATCACGTATTTTGGCGTCCTGAAGTATACTGCGGGATCTCCTCTATTGAGCTTTACGACCCTCACGCCTTTATTGGCAAGCCTATCTGCCATGCTGTCCTCCTCCAAAAGGGCATTATAAACAAACCTGCTCCTCTCCGAGAGAAATGCCATATTATCACATTATACTGGCCCATATAAAAATAAATACTGCTTTAAAAAGTGCGTTGAGCAAGTTACTTCATTTCAAGGTGTGCTTTTTCTATTATGTAGTTGCCTATGCTACCGTCCCATTCCCTCCTGGCTCTGTCGATTACTATCCTCTCCCTGAACAACGGGGCATCTAGCACGAAAGATTCAGCCTCCCCTCCTTCAAAAAGCATGTTTATCCCATACCTCTTATTAAGGCTAACGAGCCTGCGTATTACGCCATCATCGATTCTGGAGCCAAGAAAGCTTTCATCAAGCCCCTCCGCCGAAACATGAGTTATTATTGCATTGTAATCCCTGGAAAGCTCATCCAATTCATTCATCGGGTCTATGCCCCACAGCGGAGATATGTGTTCTATGCCCAACCTTTCGCATATCGTGTTTATCCTGTTCCTTTGGTATGTGCTGGCCACCGCGCCTGTTATCAATTTTGTAACGTGGTTATCCGTAAGCGCAATCTCTATGTCATCAAGCTCTTTTTCCTTTTCACCTTCAGTCATTACCAAACGATGCATTATCCCTAGGGCTTTTGCCTGCATGCTGCTGAATTCTACGTTTGGCCTATGGAACATATAGCTGTATTCATTTTTCGATATCATTGTTATGAGCAACTCCGCTTTGCATCCTGCGTAGTACGCCTTATGCAAGGCCAATGTCGAATCCTTTCCTCCGCTGTATAAGCATGCTATCATAAAATCACAGTTTACTGCCTGCTCTGTGCTTTAAAGTGCTTGATGGGCATATCCCCTTCAGGATGCACCTTCCACAGATTTTTTTCCTGGCTGTGCATGTGTCCCTTCCCAATGCTATTAAAAGATGGGATATATTCTGCCATTCCTTTTTTGGATATACTGACATAAGCGCGCTCTCTATAACCTCTGGTTTTTTAGAATTTGCAAGCCCAAGTCTGTTGGCTACGGTTATGCAATGCGTATCGATTGCTATGCCATCGTTTATGCCGTACGCATTTGAAAGCACTACATTTGCTGTTTTTCTTCCGACACCTGGAAGCATCATCAAATTTTCGATGCTGCGCGGTACCTTGAGTTTGAATTCATCCCGCATCATCCTGGCAGCATTCACTATGTTCTTGGATTTTGTCCTATACAATCCTATGCTTCTGGTGTATCTATAAAGATCGCTAGGCCTTGCAGATGCAAACTCCATTATCGATTTATATTTTCTGAACAATGCAGGTGTTATAAGATTAACCTGCCTGTCCTGCGCCTGCGCAGACAGCATCGTCGCCACTAGGAGTTCCCATGGATTTTCATGGTTTAAACCTGTGTGCATTGCATTCCTGTATCTGCGTTTGAGCAGCCCAAGTACGCGCGATGCATATAACATCCTGTTTTGGTGTCCCATTCCTGCATTGCCTTTAAATACGTTAAAATATAAACAAAAATATCTAAAAGGTGTTTTATTGGCTCAGGAAAAAAGCGATAAGATAAAAACGATAATGTCAAGGAAGGAGGAGCACATAAAGATATGCCTTGACAAGCCAGTGCAGGCAAAAGACAAGCGCACGCTTTTCAATAATGTCCAGCTCATAAACGATTCGCTACCTGAATTAGACTACGATGAAATTGACGTTTCTGTCGATTTCTTGGGCCATAAGTTCTCTGCTCCAATAATGGCAGGCGCCATGACTGGCGGGGCCGAACTTGCAAAAAAGATAAATGAAAATATTGCAGTAGCGTGCGAAGAACTCGGGTTGGGCATGGCCGTCGGCAGCCAAAGAGCCGCATTGTACGATAAAGTGCTTGAAGAAACCTATTCAATAACTAGAAAATCGGCACCAAGCATATTCATAGG
>JAJZOS010000059.1 GCA_021851985.1 Microcaldota archaeon
TCGAAGAACACTATAAACTTCCTATCTCGGTTGTTTGCCATAACTATCACCTTTGCAGAGCTGTTTCCAGAAGCTATAAGAAGACTGCAGAGAAGCACTGCCTTATCAAACAAATCGCCTGCGCCGTACTTTATGGTCTGCGCGGGTCTCAGCCAAAACTGGAGTGGCAGTGATATCTGTATTATTTTTTCCTTTATATAATTGTATGAAAGCTTTGCCATCTCTAAAAAGTTTTCTTCATAACTGTACACTGGAAAACTGGATTGCATCTGCTTTGCAAGGAATAAAACGTTCTCTTCTTCCGGAGTCACCAGTTTTGGGAGGTCTGCAAGATACAATCCCTCCCTCTCCTCTATATAATCTCTGTAGCGCATTATTATTTCAAGGTATATGCTATTGTATGCCTTCAACGTCTCGTTTGCATTGTCCATAACATATTATCAAAATGCAAAATTATTACGTCTTTCGAAAAAACGATATTCATAAATTTATAGAAAAAATTTTTATACCCTCCAATATGAATACTGTATATGGAAAAGACAGCAAATCTAGCTTCCGCATCCAAGGAGCACTTGAAATTGGCTAGACATGGCGACGAGCTTACAGTAGAGAAAGTGCAAGACAAGGATGCATTGTCGAATTTCACGGATGCTGAAGTAAGGAATCTTCTAGTCAAAAAAGGTGTGCGTGAAAGAGAAATTAAAATAGACAAACTCGACGTTTTTTATATTGAGGCTGGTGATAGCTCAAAAGAGACCCTGTTGCTTATACATGGTGGTGGAAATTCCAGTTCCTATCGCGCATGGAAGCACAATATACTAGAATTATCAAAACATTATCATGTGGTGGCTCCGGATCTTCCTGGATATGGTTTATCAACAAAACCAAAGGAGAGATGTACCTTAGATTATTACACCAAGAACTTTATCGGAAAATTCATAGATTCTGTTGGATTGGAAAAGCCCAATTTGGTAGGCAGTTCCTTGGGTGGTGCAGTTGCATTGGGTTTTGCCCTTGACAATAAAGAAAGAGTAAGTAGCTTGATACTTATAGACAGTTATGGGCTTTATAGTACGCCTTTTTCAATCCCTATCAGAATACTTGTCATGATGCCTGATTTATCTAAAAAGTTGCTTGAATACATTAAGCATAATAAAAAGATAGTGGGCAAGGTCTTGAATAGCGTTGCAGGCAAATTAAATCCACGGACTGGAAAAAAGGAGGTATCAGACGATGTTGTTGAAGGAGTCATCAGTTATCTTGGAAAGGAGGATACGATGTCTGTTGCATTCATAGAGTTCCTTGCAGACCAGATGAGTTCATCTCCAAAGAAACTCACAAAAGATATAATAGATAAGATTAGGCATAAAAACGTGCCTGTCGGGCTTAAAACCAATTTCACAAGCAGGCTTCCAGAATTTGAAAATTCCAAAGTGAATGTCCTTTTCATACATGGCGATAATGATCCATTATTCCCTCTTTCTTCTGCAAGGGAAGCTGCAAGAGTTCTTCCATCCTGCAAACTCATAGAGGTAAAGGACTGCGGCCACGGTCCGCACATAGAAAAACCGGAAGAATTCAACAAATATGTTCTGGATTTTCTATCCGCTAACAATACGGGTGACTCTGATCAGCAGAATAAGTCCGTATTCAAGAAAGCCATCGGAAAAGTCATGGGGCAATTAAAGCGCTGAACAAACCCTGCAACAGGAAATAAAAGGTAATATTAAAGTTTTCTTGAGTAATCTATTTGCTGTGGAATGATGGTAGTTATCACGAATGTTGACGAAATATTGGTAGCTATATCTACAATAATAATACTCGGCTATGTTGGAGAAGCCATATTCAGGGCTACAAGGATCCCAGAAGTCATAATACTCATGGCAATAGGGGTTATAATAGGCCCATTTGGCAACATTCTTCCTTCAGTATACATAAATGTGCTACGTAATTTTACGCCACTCATAAGCAGTTTAGTTCTAATCATGATAATGTTTAACAATGGCACCGCAATAAAACCGTTTTCAAAGGATGGAAAAGGCTATTTAGGAATTATCATAGCATTTATGGATATAGCCGTATCCGCAATAGGGCTCGCTATATTAATGCATTATTTCTTCGAATGGCCTTTAATATATGGCGGCATATTCGGGGTCATAATAGGAGAGACTTCATCTGTCATAGTGCTTCCGTTAGTAAAGAAATTAAAGATACCAAAAGATACCTATAACACACTAATAATGGAGACAACATTCAATTCAGTATTTGCAATACTTGCCTTTTATCTCCTGATAGTCTTTATAACCGGATCGCACTTCTCCGCGTATTCGTATGTACAGTATGTGATAGATTACATGAGTGTCCCATTCTTTATAGGCCTTTTTGCCGGAATTGGCTGGCTGATCCTAAGAAATACTATAAAGATAGCAAGCACATATGTGGCTTCGCTCTCCATAGCAATGCTTATTTATGGATTTGTAGATTTTTTTGGAGGTTCTGCCATAGTGGCGGTACTTATATTCGCAATAATCCTGGGCAATGACAAAGAACTAAGCAAATTAATGAAATTAAAAAATCTTTCAAGCAACAAAAAATCCAGGATAGTAGAAAAGGAATTCGAGTTCATAATAAGGACATTTTTCTTTGTGCTTCTCGGAATAATAGCCATAATATCATTGGAATATTTCATAATCTCTATTATTGCGTCATTAGTCCTCATGGTGTTGAGATATGTGGAGGTAAATTCAATAATGATAAAGGAAAACAAGATAAACAGAAATCTTGTATACTCTATGTCGCAAAAAGGACTCGGGGTGGCTGTCCTTTCAAGCATTTTCTATTCAATGAACGTTCCATATTCCGGAGAGATATTCTCGTTGGCCTTCATGGTAATAATAATTACAAATATACTATCAGCAGTTCTTGTAAAATGGTCTTCAAATAGTATAAGTCTTGTTAATTAAGTGTATAAATATAATATCCGGTTGCATTATGCAAATGAAACATGTAAGGGTGCTTGTGATATTGGGGAGCGGCATGCTTGAGTTTTACAAAGAGAACGCCCACAACAAAATAAACGTCAAGACAAGATTTGGCAGCGCTGTTTTTTATGGGCCCGACGCAAAGACTGGCGCATATATGCTGCTTAGGCATGGCAACAGACATTCAATACCTCCGCACAAAGTCAATTACAGGGCAAACATAATGTCTGCAAAGAAATTAGGCATAACTCACATAATAGCTACGTCTGCAGTAGGTTCAATGAAGTATGGCCTTAAAGTTGGGGATTTTGTTGTCCTTGACCAGTTTATAGACTTTACAAAATCCAGGCCATCAACATTTTTTGAAAAACATGGAAATGTAGTTCACGTTGACGTATCAAGCCCGTATTCCAAATCCGTATGTAATGCGCTCATAAAATCGCTTCAAAAGTTGCGTAAAGTAAATTATTCTCCTAAAGGCACTTACGTATGCAGTGAGGGGCCAAGGTATGAAACTGCTGCTGAAATAAAAGCGTACAGGAAATTAGGTGGTGATGTTGTTGGCATGACATCCTTTCCTGAAGTAGTTCTTGCAAGGGAGCTTGGCATAGAATACGGTACTATAGCCGTAGTTACTAATCTGGCTGCAGGCATGCAAAGAAATCTTAATCATTCTGATGTTGTAATTCAGATGAATAAATCGTCTAAAATAATGAAGTCAATAATAGACGGGGCAATAGCCAATATCATTGGATAGGAGTTCATGTTTAAAACAAATCCAAATAGAAAAGCTTAAAATCCGTCAAGTTTCTAATATTACCATGTCTTCAATAAAAATCATAGTGAAGTCCATAATATCAAGTCTTATAATTACTGCTGTATCCGGTTTGGTTAATTCTACTCCATTTTTGCTTGCAGGGGCAAATTGGTACGGGTTTCCATTCACATGGCTTAGGAAACTTGTTATAGCTCCACAATACAATCCGTGGCGGGTAGATGTGTCAGGATTTGCAGCCAACCTGATTTTTTGGTTTGTAGTGTCATTTCTTATAATCAGCCTGCTCGACTATATCTCTGTAAATAAGAATTCGAGACACAATACGAAAAGTAGTCGCTCCAGGAAATAACTTAATATCTCTGAAAATACGTTAGCACCTTGCGCAGTCCTTTTTCAGGAATCCTGTCACTCCATTTTTTCCTAAGTTTTATAAGCTTCCTAATCTTGGTCCCTGAAAATTTATTTCTGTTATGCCATGGCGGAGAGATGACTAATATTCCATGCTCTTTGAAAATCCTGTTTACTACCCTGTTCCTGGAAAATACGACCGCTGTTTTAGGCCATCTTGAGATTATATACCTAAACCATTTTTCATCATTTGAAAAATCAGGTATCTTTGCAAAAATTAGCCTGTTTTTAGATAAGATCTCGTTTCCAAGTGTTGTTTTTATTATGGCTATTCTTTTGTTCGATGTCAGCGGATTTCGTTCGGTGTTGCTTATCTGTGAGCTTCCCACACCAATCACCAGTTTTTTGCAGAACTTGATTGCAAATCTCAGTGCGTGTAAATGTCCTTTGTGGAATGGCTGGAATCTGCCCACGAAAAGTCCAAAGTCAAATCTGTATTTTTTTGAAACCATATGTCTTGTATGTTGCTTTACAATTTTTATATTCATTTGTCTGAAAGTAGCCCCAGCCAGATTCGGACTGGCGTCAACGGGTTCAGAGCCCGCTATCCTTGACCACTAGACTATGGGGCTGTATAATCCTAGTTTTTACATGAGTTTTAATAAATGTATTGAAAGGTAAATAAACGATACAATGAGAATACAGCACATTGACAAGCTAGGGCTTTCACAAGAAGTGAAGGACATTCTCATTGCCGATGCAGTGCTTACAGTTGCTTTTGCCCTCATATTTTCAGGAAGTGTAGGTGGATTTTTATCCAAGCCTTCGGATTTCGCCTATTTCCTTCCGATAGCATTCATTGCTGTATCGCTCTCCTTCATACTTCATGAATATATGCATAAGATAGTCGCACAAAGATTCGGTGCAATAGCTGCATTTAAGAAATGGAACACTGGCATAATAATAACACTGCTGTCTTCCATGTTTGGGTTTCTAATAGGTCTGCCTGGTGCAACTATGATATATACAAACCGATTCACTATAGAGGAAGAAGGATACGTGTCATTAGCCGGTCCGCTTACAAATTTTGTAGTGTTTATCGTATTTTTTATCTTTAGCCTATTATTTGGCAATGTACTATCAGGACACAGTTATCTACAGAACATATTCGCAGTCACAATGTTCATAAGCGTATGGCTTGCCTTTTTCAATATGCTCCCAATATATCCTCTGGACGGCAGCAAGGTGCTGCGGTGGAACAAGGGAGTATATGCCGTAACCCTGATAATAATATTCGCCTTCCTTTACTACATAGCTGGAATAGCCATAATGTCGTCTTTAGTGTTTGCCCTCGTCATAGCACTGATGTTTTATTTCTTCTTTTCATCAGGTCTTAGGCTTGTCTAGCCTAAATTAGACATCTGTCTAACATATACGTCGTAAATATGTGTTTCCTACGACGACAATTGGATACCTTTATATATCAGAAAATGCATAATAAGTTTGGAAGAAAAGGGTGAAAAAGATGGAGGAAATGAAACAAAAACAG
>JAJZOS010000060.1 GCA_021851985.1 Microcaldota archaeon
ACAGCAATGGGAAAACCAAAGCATTATGTTTCAAAGCTTCTTTCTTCAAATAAGGGGGTTGAAAGGATAGAGCGCGGAAAATACTATATAAAAAGCGCCCATGCTGATATGTACGAGATTGCTTCGCAAATAGTTTTTCCTTGTTACATAAGCGGTTTTGCAGCTCTTGGGTACCATGGGCTTGTAGAACAGTCGGTAGTAAAATATACCGTCATAGCGCTTAAAAGGCACAAGCAGATCAGCGTGGCTGGCAGTTCTATAGAATTTGTCACATTTCCAAAAAGCAGGTTCTTCGGATACAAAAAGGAAGGAAGCATATATATGGCAAGCGTAGAGAAAGCCATAGTCGATTCTCTTTACTTGGGATCTCCTCCTTACTCATATGTTTCTGAAGCTTTTGACAATGCTTCAAAAAACGGGATGCTAAATGCCTGTACGCTAATTGAATTCGCCGATAAAATGGGCGCCAAGAAAGTAGCGCTCGAGGCAAAATCCTTGCTTGGCAAAAAAGAAACTCCTAAAAATAAAGCGGCAATCAAGGCGATTAGATGATAGATGAACAGACATTGATCGAGCTTGCTGGAAGATTCAGGGATTCCAGGCAGCTTGAAAGAGACTATCTGCTTACCCTGCTGCTTTATAATATATGCTCTGTTTTCTCTAACGAGCTGGTATTCAAGGGAGGCACGGCGCTTAAATATTTTTACGGGCTCAATAGGTTCTCAGAGGATCTGGATTTTTCATATGCCGGAACTAACGACACGCCTTCAAGAAAGTCAATAAATGGCAAAATATCAATTGCCCTGAAGAGCTTCGGCATGCAATACGAAGTGGCATCACAGTATCGACTTGCCAAAAAAGAAAACGGCGTTGTCCTTGGCATTAACCATATAATAAGGGTTGCGGGCCCGCTCAACAAAACCCTAAGCCAATTGCAGAATATAAACGTAGATATAAGCCTTAGGAACGACATAATAGAAAAGCCGGTATTGAAATACTTGTCGCCAATCTACCCTGACATAACTACATTCTCGGTACCTACGATGGCTCCAGAAGAAATTCTCGCAGAAAAAATTGCGGCTATAATCGAGAGGGACAAGATGCGCGATATCTACGACGCTTATTATCTTGTCGAAGTAAAGAAAATAAGATACGAAAAAAGGCTGCTTTTGAAAAAGCTTGAAAAGAGAAACGAGAAGTTTGACGATAATATCCTAAAGCAAAAAATTGGAATTATACTAAATAAAATGAAATGGAAATCAGAGCTATCCTACCTTATAGAAAATCTGCCAGACAATCGAGAAGTTGTTTCGAAGCTAAACCATGCGCTCGGCATATGAAGCCAAAATTAACTTCGCGACCAAAACTATCGCATTCGGCTATTTTGCATTAAAAGCGCCATAAATTTATAGCCTTTTATATTTACCTATGTTATATTATAATATAACTTAGGTAATTTTGTGGAGCCTATAGAAAAAAACCTCAGGTCGGAAAAGCAGATAGCCATTGCAAGGCTTCAGGATCTTGCAATGGAATCGATGCTGGCGGTGGAAAACGGCATAATACTTTATGGCGGAACCACAATATGGAGATGTTTTGGCGGGAAGAGGTTCTCGTTTGATTTGGACATATATGCTACTGATAAGCAGCACAGAAAACTTCTAGGGGATCTTACGTTGGAGTTAAATAAGCGAGGAATAATCATGGATTACCAAATCTCTACTGAGCGCGTTATCGATTTGCATAATGATTTGGCTTCAGTGAAGCTTGAGATCCTCAAAAAGCCAAAGGGCAAAAAAAGCGTACAGAGGGAATACGTAAAAACAGACGGGACAAAGATGTTTGTCAATACCCTATCAGAAGAAGATTTTATAAGTGAAAAGATAAAGGCCTACAGAAGCAGAGCTTATGCAAGGGACATTTACGACATATATTTTTTGGTTTCGTCTTCCGGAAAGCTTGGCAGTTCCATAAAAGCCAAACTTAAAACTTTTTTGAATTCCATTGAAAAGCCAAAAGACGAAAAGCAGCTGAAAGAGCTCGTATACGAGGGAGTTGCCCCAACCTTTGAAACAATGGTAGATTATATAAAAGGTGCCTTGTAATGAAATACGCTGACACACTCAAAACTGCTTTTAGCACGGCTGACTACCCCGTCTTTACCTTCAGGGATGCAGAGCTTGCGCTCAAGAAAAAAGGAATAGGCGGCGGCTACCTGAGGCTGATGCTGCATAAGTACTATGCGTCCGGAATAATAAAACGGGTAACTAAGGGGGTATACACATTTCATGATGATGCAATAGTTGCGGGCTTTGCGTTCCAGCCGTTTTATTACGGCCTTGAGAGCGCATTGGGCATGCTCGGCGTGTCGCTGCAGGGCTCAAACAACGTAGTCATGACAACAAGGAACGTAAGGACAGGAACAAGATCTTTTGCAGGAAGGAATTACAGCATAATGAGGATAAAGCCGAATGTGCTTTTCGGTTTCAGCACTATAAAAGTGGGAAGCTTCTGGGTCCCGGTATCAGACCTTGAAAAGACGGTGATAGATATGCTATACCTCAACGTTCCTGTAAGGGAGGAACTCTATGCCGGAATAGCAGTTAGGATTGATAAAAAGAGGTTTTTCGAATATTCTAAGGTGCTTGGCGGTTCGTTTAAGGATTTGGCAATGGCAAAGCTCGATGAAATAAGGCATTATATATGAACCTTTAGGCGCACTGGAAAGCGTGTAGGAGCAGCAGTAGATGGGCTTAGACTATTTTCTTAAGGGTCATTTTGGGCCTAAAAGATTTCCAAAACCAAATAGCAGCCCTTTTGATTTAAATAGCGCTGTGCCAAGCCAAGGCTATAAATATATGGAATTGCCTGTATATAAACTGGTGTGTATGAGGTATAAAACGAAAGGCCCTGGGGCAGAAAAAAAGGTCGAGTATAATATATCAGCTTACAAGTTTGAAGAGGTCTATATAAAGCTCTCGGATGTCTTCGGGACAAACCCTGTAGTTATAGGCGGAAGGGCCGTAAATCTGCTATGCGATAAAAACACCAGGCCAACGCACGACATAGATGTCGTGGTTCCAGTAAATCCAACGTCAAAAAAGGACAGCTTGCTCAAAAAAGATTTTATGCTTAAATACGACAACTCACGGAAAAATGTTATAGGCTTAACATACTTGGATAAGGAAGGCCTAAGCTTAAAGGGTGGCGAGCAACCTCTGACGGTTGACTTTTATTATTCAAGGTCGCTGAACGGGCTGACCATAGAAGAAATAGCTAGGAATGTAAAGACCGTAATGGTAGAAAAAACACCTGTTACGATAGCCGATCAGAAAATAATGCTGCTGCTTAAGTATGACGCAGGAAGGGAGAAGGACAATAAGGACTTTGAACATATCCTGGATAAGTTTTATGGCGGGAATATATACGCATTCTTTGAGGATGAGGGCAAATTTTTAGACGCGCTTTTAAGCAGCCACATAAGCGACGGAAAGAAAATGAACAGGCTCCTGGCAGAATACTATTACTACAAAGAAGGCCAAAAAAGCCTAATCCGCAATTAGATTTGCAATGCGCCAAAAGCATTAAGCACGCCTTTTTCCGCTCCTGAAGGCGCGGATTCCGTCCGCGTCTATGCAAGGCGGAGCCTTTGTATCTGACTGCTGCCCTCCCATGCATAACTGCTGACAGTTTCGTAGTAGGCATTGCTGACCTGTCTGCAGAATACCCAGACAAAGGATTTACAGGGCTTTTCCATCCACATGCCAGAAGGCAGGGGATTTCAAAGCCCAATCACGTTAAATGTTCCTGCCTAAAAATTTCAATAAAGCAACGAGAAAACAGATTATCACACCAACCATAACTTAAAAGATTAAAAGAAATGTTTATAGTTATACCTTCAGCTTATACTACCATGCAAGGAAAATTTTCAAAAGAAAACGCTATAAAAGACATCAAATCTAGGGGATTGAGCAGCGGTATGCTTAAAGAGCTTCTGGAGACGCTGGAGACTGAATGGCAATGTAATCGATGAATACAACCCCAACTCGATAGGGCAGATAGAAACATATTCCGTCAACGCGATAAGCATAGGCAATTACCAGCTTGAATTCTCAACAGAAGGCAACGGCAACTACACGTCTGCTAACGTAATAGACGATTTCGTCATATCCGGAGCTGCAGCCCATGCGTCCATATCGGTGCCACATAGCTTTGCATATGATGGATCCAACGCTATAATAACAGCGTCTATATATCCTGCAAATGCGCTTGGCAACCTCTACATGTCCGTAGACAGCGGCAATTACGTCAAAGTGGCATCAACGACTACGTCTTCAAACGCGCTTACGTTCAACGCCCCGGCAGCTGCAGGAAACTACTCGTTCGAGTTCTACAACACCGCAAACACCCTTTACGCAGAAGGGTTTTCAATAGGGAATTATTCTATATACAAGGCGGTTCCAAGCATGAGCTTCCCGCAGTCCTGCGGCAGCTATACTGTAGACGGATTATCGTGCAACACGATTGCAAACGTCAGCACAGTTGGAAACCAGATAACCGCATCGCTCTACGTCAACGGAACCATTATAGGGACAACGTCGAACACTATAACTTACGTTGGATCCAACGCGATAAACACATACAACTTTGTATTCAACACCACTGGCAACGAGAACTATTCGGCGCGCTCGATATCATATTCTTATGACATACATAGTCCTAGCTCGGGAAGTGGTTCCTCCACATCCACTACTACGACTGTTACAACAACAGCACCTTACTCGTCAATACCTTCAACCAGCACGGTGACAACGACAATACCTCAGAAGACACTTAACATAAGCTCGGATCATAGCTCGTATTCCGGAAGCTTTAGCGTTTCAGATACGTCGCCATACAACGTCAGCTTTGCAAACGAAAACCTGTTTATAAGATTCGTCTCAGATTCAAATAAGACGCTCAAAGCCAACTTCACCATATCCAACTACACCGGAACGCTCCCGAACTTCCCAGGACATGAGCTATATAAGGCCATAGACCTTAACTTTGCCGGCAATGCAACAATAGTGGCAAACGTAACGGTGCACTACAACTGCAGCTCGGGATATTCGGTAGCACCATACGTGTTGAAGGATGGCACATTGGTAAAAATAGCCAATTATGCGGTATACCCTCTGTCTTGCACCATAAACTTTAATGTCAGCTCAGACCCTATAATAGCCCTTTATGAAAACGTTACTAGGCCAGTACCGACTACAACCATTGCACCCACAACTACAATCGCTCAGAAAGCGCCTCCTGTATCATCTAACAATGGCTATTATCTGATTGCCGCGATAATCATAATAGTGATGGCTGCAATCGTTGCATATGCGTTCAGAAGCAATGGAAAGAACAGGAAGAGATGACAGCAAGATAGCTATTAAGCCCTAACAAAGTTTATATTCTACTAAAAGAGCGCGGATTCTTGTCAATAAAGACAGCCCATGGCTAATATTATACTGCAAAACATAAAATTATATAAATGCTCTTATAAAAATAATCAATGTGGA
>JAJZOS010000061.1 GCA_021851985.1 Microcaldota archaeon
CTGTAATCACTACGGCAGCAGTCACCGGAGGAAGCGGCACAGGCAACTTCATATACGCATTCACTCTCGACAACGCAGAAGCGCAGAATACAGTTTCATCAACTACTCTTTCATCGACAAATACGCTAAATTCAAAGACAATCCCTGGAAACTACGTATTCAATGTGATAGTCACTGACACCGGAACCACAACGCATTATTCAGTTCCGCAGGTGACAAACACCGTGGTGATAGAATCAAACGATTTGCTGTCTGCAACTTCATCTGGCAATCCCGGCTTCGCGGGCTTCTATTCAGCAGTGAATATAACATTCACCGGAACCCCGACGATAGGAAACCAGAGCGCGTGGTCGCTTTATGTCAACGGAGTGCTCTTCGGAAAGACCGATTCAGTGATGCACTGGACTGAGCAGGGCTCACCCGGCACATATTCATTCACATTCACCAATCCCGGAAACTCTAACTACACTTCAGCATCGCTTACGTCCACTCTGAAGGTCGGATCGCTCGGCACCGGCGGATCTGGAGTGTCATCTTCCTCACCTCCTCCTTCGACCATCCCGCCAACGACTGTCCCCGCAACTTCAATACCAGCCACTTCTGTTGTGAGCACTACCACTTCCATTCCTACAACCACTCCTCCTGCATCTACAACTTCAACGATCCCTCCCCTGCTCAACAGCAGCGTCACTTCTGCAACCGTATCTGCGAATTCATCCGCAACGATCCCTGCAGTTATAAATTTCGGCAATTCGGGCGCAGTCATAAAGGCCTATTCAGCATCCCAAACACCTGCAAGGATAATGCTCACGATTTCAAATGCGTCTGGCAGCGTGAAGCTCGCCGCAGGCCTCTACGCAGTATCAGTGCTAAACATTTCCTCCAATTCGCAGCTCTCGCGCATAGACGTCAATGTGAGCTATCCATGCAGCCTCCCATCGAACTCCGTGGCTCCTTACATGTTCGTGGACGGCGCATGGCAGAAGCTGGCTAATTATACTGTAAATCCATCCACATGCACCGTCGAGGTCCCTTCAGCGCACGCAGGCCTGATAGCGGTCCTTTCATCAGCTTCCAAGCCAATCTCCCTTTCAACAATACTTCTGGCAGTAATCGCGGCGATGGCAATCGCATTCATAGCATACATTATCCATCTTAAAAAATTGCGCTCCAAACCATACAAATAATTGCCGGCCGCAAAGCTTTCAATAAATGCAATCTGCAATAGTGTATTTCTCTGCATTTTTATGCAAAATTCAGTTAATCTTTTAGCATTATAGCTTGGCCGTTCAAAAACCAAAATTTACCTGAAACTTTCAACTTTCATTATTTTCTGAACCTTTTTCTGCGCTCCGATGCTTTGTAATTCTTTTTAGGCATGCCCTGCCTTAAAGGTTTTCAAGTTTTATAGATTCCCCTACAATCGGTGCGCGTGCATCAAAGCCCTCCAATTTAAGGTCTTCGGCAAGCAATTTGGTATTCTCCTGGCTTCCGTGAACGCATATTACTGTTTCAGGGCAGCTCTCCTTCACATACCTGTGAAGCTCGGTCTTGCCTGCGTGCGCTGAAAAATCATATACTGAATAAGGCGTTTTAACTCTGTACTCCCTTCCATCTATGTCAAGTTGCTTGCCGTTTACAAGCTTGTGACCGTTCGTATTTTCTACCTGATATCCTGTGATGAATATCTTGGAGTTCCTGTTCAGCCTTGTTATATAGTTGAGTACAGGCCCCCCATTAAGCATTCCGGATGTTGTGAGTATTATGCTTCCTCCCTCAAGCGCCTTGGCTCTGTTCCTCGGGCTTTCGACCCATTCAACCTTGTCTATGGCGGTCCGGAGCATATTGTTGTTCTTTACGTACTCTGGATAGCCTTCCACAATTTCGGTTGCGGCCCTTGCCATCCCATCGATGAAAGTTCTGTCTATCAATCCATACTTGTTCATCAACGCCAGCATCTCCTGCGATCTTCCCACCGCAAAGACAGGTATGAGGGCAACACCGTTGTTGTCCACAACTTCCCGCACCTCGTTTACCATCCGTTCCATGTATTCATCCCTATTCGGATGGTCGGATCCGGCATAAGTCGATTCCAGTATCAAGATATCGCTTTTCACTATCTCGGCTCCGCCTTCAAGAAGCTGTGGCTCTATCTTAAAATCCCCGGTGTAAACCAATTTCCTCCCGTTCTTGTATTTCTCCACAAGAGTCACCGCGCTGCCGCATATATGGCCTGCATCATACATCGATATGTTGTATTCGCCGAATTCATAGCGTTTTCCATAAGCGCATGGTGTGTATGTCTGCATCATTGTGGAAAGTTGGTTTTTGTGGAAATGCGGATGCTCGTGGTTTTTCCTGTGTATCTTTATAGAATCTTCAATCAAGAGCTCTGCAAGCTGCATTGTAGGCGCCGTGGCGAATGTTTCAGGCAGTCCCTGTTGGTATATATGCGGTGAAAAGCCGCTGTGGTCAAGATGGGCATGGCTTATTATGCACGCATCTACTTTATCGGTATTGCGCGGATATTCCGTATGCCCATCTATCTTTATGCCGTAATCAAGGAGAATATTCTTTGAATCCTTTACAAGTATGCCCGACCTCCCAACTTCTCCGGCCCCACCAAGAAATTCTATCTCCAAAAAAACACACTAGATTTGCAATATCTTTTGTAACCAAGAGATTTTAATTATTGCTATGCAATAAAGTATTGGTAACATGGCAGACGAAGTCACCTTCATAGATCTTGCATGCCTCCTGAAGATAGCTCCAGACACTACATTGGAAAAGCTCGGAAGCACAATTAATTCCAGCATATTCGACGCATCTAACATAGCCGGAGGACTCAAGCAGAAGGGACTTATAGATTTCACCGCATATTATCCCGGGCCGAATACCATAGCAGTCACTGATGTCGGCAAGTCGCTAATTGCAGAAGCAAACTCGAAAACAACAGAGCCTTTCGACGAGCTGGATCATGAAATTCTCTTTCAGCTGTCCGGAGGGAAGCGCATTGCTCCGGAACTTCAGAACACCCTTAATCTAAGGCCAAAGGATCTCACGCTAAGGCTGTACAAGCTAGATAAGCTCGGATTCATAACATACGAGCTCAAGAACGGCAATGCCGAGATAATGCTCACCGAATCGGGATTTCTTAAATCGAAGGCCCCAAGCGCATCCAAGCCGCCGCAGGAAGCAACCCAGCAAGCCCAGCAGCCAAGTGCAACAGAAACCGCCCAAATCCAGGAGTCCAGCCAGAATCATGAGCAGCTTCAACTGAATCCTGGAAAGCGCAACAAGGGTACCGCAGCCGCCATCATAATACTTTTGGTAATAATAGCAGTAGTTGCAATTCATTTTCTGTATCCATGAGGTGTTTTAATGCCGCTTATTGATTATTTCAAAGGCAAGCAAATGCTTGACAGGTACGGCATAAAGAGCGTAGAAAGCAGATACGTATCCTCCTCTGAAGAGGCAGTCCGCTTTGCAGGAAACGAGCCGATAACGCTTAAGTTAATATCTGACAAGGCGCTTCACAAATCGAAGTCAGGTCTAGTGAAGCTCAACTTAAAAGGCAGTGAAATAAAAAATGCGTTTGGGGAGCTCAGTGCAAAAAGCGCAAAGCTCAGACCATATAAGATAATAGCACAGAAGATGGCAAGGCCCGGAATCGAGATAATAATCGGAGGCCGGACCGATCCACAATTCGGCAAGTTGGTGCTGCTGGGACTCGGCGGGATCTATGTCGAAGTCTTCAAGGATTTTGCATTAAGGGTATGCCCTATAACAAGATATGACGCAGAGAATATGATATCACAGCTAAAATCGAAGAATGTAATAACCTTCAACGGGAAGGATACAGAAATGATAGCCGATCTTTTAGTGAGCATATCTGAATTGCTGAACGAGAACCATAATATAAGCGAATTGGACCTCAATCCCATCATAGTCAGGGAAGGGTCCTATGAAGCTGTCGATATAAGGATACTTACCAAATGATTTCATGAAAAAACAAAACCTGAAATTCATGCTTAAACCCGAATCGGTCGTGATAATAGGCGCTTCAAGGGATCCTGACAAGGTGGGCCACGTGATACTGCAGAATTATGTCAATTCAGGATACTCAGGAAGGCTATACGCTGTAAACAAGAGCGGCGAGGAGATAATGAATTTCAAGTCCTATAAGAGCGTGCTTGATATAAAGGACAAGATAGATCTTGCGGTAATTGCGATTCCTGCCCAATTTGTGCCGGAAGCGATGGAGGAATGCGGCAAGGCGCATGTCAAGTCTGTCATAGTTGTGAGCGGCGGTTTCGCGGAGATAGGAAACAATGTCCTTCAGGATAAGTTGGTGCATATAGCAAAAAAATACGACATGCCTACCCTCGGCCCGAATTGCCTTGGCGTTATGGATCCGAGGTCAAGGGTTGACACGTTATTCCTGCCCACATTCAAGCTCAGCAGACCTCAGGTCGGCGGAGTCAGCTTCGTATGCCAGAGCGGCGCAGTAGGCAGCACAATATTAGACCTGATATCAGGAGAGGGGTTTGGACTCTCTAAATTCATATCCTATGGAAATGCTGCAGACGTAGATGAAGTTGACATACTAAATTATCTTGCTGGAGATGACGAAACAAAGGTAGTGATACTTTACATAGAAGGAATAAGGCGCGGCAAGGAGTTCATAGAGGTTGCAAAGAAGATAACAAGGAAAAAACCTGTAATAGTGCTGAAGGCCGGGCGCACATCTGCAGGTGCAAGTGCTGCAATGTCCCATACAGCAGCGCTTGCAGGAAACTACGAAGCGCATGAAGCAGTATTCAGGCAGTACGGATTCACAATAGCCGAAGACATAAGCGATCTGCTCAGCTACGCAAAGATATTCAGCACTGGCAAATATCCAAAGGGCAATAAAGTAGCCATAATAACAAACGGCGGCGGAGCCGGAGTGCTCACTGCTGACGCAATAGGCCTTTCCGACAGTCTGGCGCTTGGAAAGTTCTCCGAAAATAGTTCAATGAAATTAAGGTCGTCAATGCCGCAGCTTGTAAACATACGCAATCCCCTGGATCTTGCCGGAGATGCCGATGGCAAAAGATACGATGATGCGCTTTCGGCAATAAGTTCGGATGAGGGAATAGACATGGTCATAACAATAGCGCTTTTCCAGACTCCCGGAGCAGATTCACGGGTGGCGTCAAAGCTGATAAGCTTCAGCGAGAAGACGCGCAAGCCAATGGTCGTGCTGAGCATAGGAGCAGAGTACACTAAGATGCACAGGATAATGATGGAAAGCGCAGGGCTTCCGGTATACGATTCACCTTCAGCCGCGGTAAGGTCCCTCTCCAAGCTGCTCAAATACTCTGATTACATGGCCAAGCGCTGAATGCAGACAAACAGGACTCAGCAACCGAAGCGTGCCTTCCCGCAAACATCATGTATGAGCACGTACGGGCGTTCTGCGCCCCCCTAATTTCCGCGTGAAATGCGCTTGTTTGAGGATATTGGATGGGGGGGGGGCAACGTTTATTAATATTATAAAACA
>JAJZOS010000062.1 GCA_021851985.1 Microcaldota archaeon
CCGCAGACGCAAAAAAACATGAGTAGTTGTGCTGCTCGGAACGGCATTCTGCTGGCTCTGAGACTGCGCTACAAGGCTGTATCTATTGTTGTTGTATAGCGCATTCTGGTCGGGCCTGTTTTGAAACTCCAAAGTGCCAATGCCAACGCTTGCCGCAAAGAGAACACTTGCTGCCGTTATCCGCAAAGCAGCGTATCTTTTCCTCCTGATGGGTTTCATGTCTTCTTGAGCTTCTATGTGTTTTTTGTGTAAATGTTTCATCTGATTACCGATACAAGTATCTGTCAGGTCTGTATAAATAGGTTTCTGAGGCGCATATGCCGCACTATTCGGATTCCATTCCCGTTGGGGTGATTCGAACACCCAACCTGCCGGTATCTACTTGCAGAAAATCCTGCAAAGCCATCAAACTACAGCCGGCCGCTCTGCCATTGAGCTACAACGGGATAAAGTATACAATATTCCAACAATATTAATAATCATAGCTATAATTATAATATTGGGGATTATGAGGTAAACTATGCCAAGTCCGGACTCATCAAAAAAGGACCCAGACAAGGGCAGGATTGGGATATCCTTCAGCAAGCACAATGGGGAGGAGGAAGAAGAGAGGTACAGGTATTCGTATGTGCCACTCTCGTTATACTGGCTAAAGGATGTAATCAGGGAATTCGTAAGCAACGTTAATTTTCCCGATGCGCTTGCAATAGCCTTCGCAACTTTCAGCGTGTCATTGGCATTCCCGCTTTTCCCACCGGAAATACTGATTCCTATAATCCTGGTTAATTTTGCCTTGACAATGGTATTGCCTCTTGGAGGATTAATGGTAATGCTTTTTGTTACGCTTATGATGTTCATATACCAGGCTCCGCTCCTGGCATGGATAATAACAATATTCGTAAGCATATCCCTTTTCCTTGGGCATAAGCACTACCGCACAATAACTTTCATATATGCAATGTCACTATTGCCGTTCTCGTACCTTGGCGGAATCCTTGAGATACCCGGATTCATAATCGGCATTCTGTTCATAGGGCTGAGGAGAGCCACCGTCTCAACCATTGCAATAATGATTATGATAGCGATGATCTCGGGCATGACCGGCATACAGAATACGTCTCCAATATTATACGATTCAATTGCTGCGCACAGTCTGATAATCGGCAGCAGTTCGGTATCTGGCCTTGTTGCCCCATCACACAATGCAACAACGCTTTTTTCTTTCATTCCCGCATTCTCCTCCGCTCTGGGCAGATTCTTCAGCTTTGACGTATCCGGAAGGATATTCAAGGGCTTCGGTGTTGCACTGCTCTCCATAGTCTATAATCCCGCATTTTTGCTTATACAAATTGTCGGCTGGCTGATAGTGATATTTGCCATGACCAATTTTGTTATAAAGTCGAGATCTGCATACAAGGGGACTGAATCCAGCCTGTTCTCATTCCTGATCCTGGCAATATATGTGTCCCTTGCATCATATTCCGGATTCGCTTATAAGATACCGTCATTGTTCGGATTCTTTCTAACCCCCCTCATAATATTTGTTCTTGAGGCTAATAACATAGAGGTCGTAAAGTCCCTTTCCGTAATGAAACAGGACTTTCTGGGCAAGTTCGGCGAAGTTTTCCAGGAGCTTACCAGCGGTACAAGGGAGACCCTTTCAGATATAGCCAATTATGATGAAACCAAAAAGGAGATGAGGGAAGCAATCCTCGCTCCGATAGAGCACAGGGAAATATCCGGAGCATATCATGTGAATCCGGCAAAGGGTATATTGCTCTTCGGGCCCCCCGGAACCGGAAAGACGCTATTGATGCGAGCCCTGGCAAATGAAATAAGGGCAAGGTTTTTTTATGTCAAGACTTCTGCAATAGTTTCTCCGTTCGAAGGCGAAAGTGCGCAGACACTGTCCAAAATATTTTCTACAGTGAGGAAGAATGCCCCTGCCATACTATTTTTCGATGAAATAGATGGGATAGCCACAAAGAGGGAGAACGAGAAGAGCGATTCCAGCAGGCAGCTTCTTTCTACCTTATTGGCCGAGATGGACGGATTCCAGAAGATAGAAGGCATAGTGATAGTCGGATCAACCAACGTCCCAAACCTTGTGGACCCTAGCCTGCTCAGGCCCGGAAGGTTTGACAAGATAATATACATGTCCCTGCCTGATAGGCGGGGCAGGGCAAAAATATTCAATTATTACCTGAGCAAGCTTCCTGTTGCTGATGATATAAGCTATTCAAAGCTTTCCGAGATCACGGAGCGATATAGTGGAGCTGACATAAAGAATGTGTGCGACGAGGTTGCAAGGCAGGTGGCAGACGATGCGGTCAGGCAGCGCAAGGTCCTGCAGATTAACATGTCTGATCTCGTCAAGGTGATAAAAAGCACAAAGCCGTCGACGACATTATCGAGCCTTGATAAATTCAATAGATTCAAGGTCGACTATGAAAGGAGATCGCACCCCGAATCGAAAAGCGATGACGCAGCCGAAGTTCATGTTGCCGATGTTGTAGGCCTTGATGATGCCAAAAAGGCGTTATACGAAGCGATAGAGATACCCATACTGCATCCGCATTTGGTGAAAAAGTATGACGTTAAGAACATAAAGGGCATCCTGCTGTTTGGCCCGCCTGGCACCGGCAAGACCATGCTCATGAAAGCAGTGTCCAATGAACTTGAGGACGTGAAGCTCATAATACTCTCTGGTTCCGAGATATCGAAAAATGGCACGGAAAACGCGCTTTCGGAGATAAAGGAGGCATTCAACAGCGCAAGGGAGAACTCTCCCTGCGTGATATTCATAGATGAGATCGATTCAATGCTCCCAAGCAGGAGTTCGTCGAGTGAATCTGCAATACACATAACAAGCGAATTCCTGCAGCAGATTGACGGAATCAAAAATTCAAACGGCATAGTCCTGGTCGGCGCTACAAACAGGCCGGACAAGATTGATGATGCAATACTCAGGCCGGGAAGGTTCGACAAGTTCATATTCGTAGGCCCTCCAAACAAAAAGGACAGGGCAACGCTTTTCAGGGAAAACCTCTCAAAGGCTCCGCTCGGCAGCGACGTGGATTTCGACGTTCTTGCGGCAAACACCGAAGGATATACTGGAGCTGACATAGCAAACATATGCCGTGAGGTCAAGATGGGTGCGCTTGAAGAAACCGTTTCGTCCGCAGAGGATAAGGACATCAGTATTAAAGATATAATTGCGGTAATAAGGTCTGTAAAGCCTTCTTCGCCAAGCAGCGCTTTGGGCAGGTACATGAATTTCATATCTTTGTATGGGGGGAGATAAATGTTGCCGATATTGCCTATGCTTATAATCATACCGTTCCTGTCTCTTATTGCAGTTGCTGTGCTTGACGTAAAGCATGCATATCCGATAGCATTAACGGCATCAGCGATAACCTTTGTCTTAAGCATTATCGCCATTCTATATTCCTATTTCAATGGCACGGCAGCGCTTTCGTTCTCCTTGGCTTATGTTCCGGAGCTAAATCTGATGCTCAGTCTCACTCTCACCCAGACAACACTCCTGCTTGTGACAATGACTTCAACAATATTTTTCGCAGCTTCTATCGTCGGAAGCTATTTCATAGGAAGTAAGGACAGGATATACAACATCATATTCCTCCTTGCAGAAGGCGCGTCCATTGGCGTGTTCATATCTGCAAGCCTGTTCTTCCTTTTTGTATTCTGGGAAATAAGCGAGGTAATGATGTTTTTCATCATCTTCCTTTATGGCGGATACAACAGGAGATATGCTGGCATAAAGTTCATAATATATTCAATAATCTCGAGCATGTTGCTGCTTATAGGGATACTTGTTTTATACAATGCAGTTACTCCTCACACATTCAATATCCAATCAATAATAGCCGACTCGGCAGCCATACCAAGAACCACGCAGCTTCTTGTGCTCATACTGTTCGTATTCTCGTTCATGATAAAGATGCCAATATTCCCCCTGCACAACTGGCTGCCCGATGCGCATACCGAAGCACCTACTACCGGAAGCATGATTCTTGCCGGAGTGCTGCTCAAGTTCGGCGGCTATGGCATGTATCTCATGTTCTTGATGCTGCCCATAGCCTCCTATTATTCGCAATACCTGTTCCTTCTGTTCATCCTTTCAACAATATACTCCGGATTCGTATGCATAAGCCAGACAAACATAAAGAGGCTAATAGCATATACCAGCATAACCGACATGGGGATAGTTGCCGTTGGGTTAGCATCGCTTAACCACTTCGGCTCCACAGGAGCCGTATATGCCATGTTCAGCCACGGCATAGCAATATCGGTGCTCTTCCTGGTTGCCGGCACCCTAGACGAAATATACGGCACTCTTGATATAAACAGGATAAAGGGCGTTGTAAAGAATTTTTCAGGCCTTACCTATCTTTTCATAATCAGCGTATTCGCCGCCCTTGGCATACCTCTTACCGCAGGGTTCGTTGCAGATCTTCTAGTGTTCATAGGCTCTGTAAGCGCCTTTGGATTCTTCGGGCTCATACCTATCCTGGGGATATTGCTAATAGGCGTGGCCTTGTTCTGGGTTATAGAACGCGTATTCATGAGCTCATCAAAGGCACTGGAACCATACAATCCTCTCAGCAAAAGCGTTATGGCTTCAGGCGTGCTGCTCATAGCCGTGGCCATAGCATTTGGAATATTCCCATTATTGTTTCTGTCGTTATAATTTTATAGCCCAAACGCGTTTAAAATAAGCACCAAAATCAACGGCACTGTGAAGTTGTCGTCAAGCTTCAGTTTAAGGCTTTCAATGATTGCGGCAATGATCCCTACCGGTATGGCATACAGCCCTATGAAGAAATAGGAAATGGACGAAGTTGCAATAAAGTACGCAATAGTTCCATATACGCTCTTGGACCTGTTGTACGGGAGCTTTTTCTTGCCGAAATTTACCCCTATTATGGTTGCAATCGGATCCCCTATGAATATCGCCGAAAAGACCACAAGTATCCCGCTTTTGTTAAGGAATGACACCGCGATGAGGGAACCAAGAGCAAGCCATAGGGCTCCATTTCCAAGTGAAGAGCCGTTTCGCTCAAGCCTGTAAATCAGGCCTGAAGCCTTCCTGTCTTTGTATATCTCAGTAACGGTTATGGTGAACATCCCTGCAAGTATGACTAGTATCAAGACGGTTATAGACACTGAATAGGTTTCAAAGTAGAAAATCAGCATCAGAGCGATTCCGGCAAATATGTGAAATATGTCACGCTCTACTTCTACCCTGAAGTTAACTATGCTGTTCTTGTATTCATGTATGTTAGTTATTCCGCTGAGCATTCCTATCAGGAGCGCCTGGCTTATGTATGAGAATCCGACCCAATGTATAAGCGCTATGTATAGCAGGCTTATCGATACGTACATGTTCCTCTGCTTCGACGTCCTTCCCGAGAGAAGCCCGTTGAAGGCGAGTATCCCTATTTCAAGCGCAAGTATAATCGGTGAGGAGACCCCTTCAATAACAAAAATA
>JAJZOS010000063.1 GCA_021851985.1 Microcaldota archaeon
ACATAGCTGATATCTTTTTTCTTTTCCTTGAAGAATGTATACTCGGCATGTTCGGGATCCTCGCATGTCTCCCTGTCATCTATGCTCCAGAAGTTCTTATGGCATATCTTGCAGGTGTGCCTGTTGAAGCCTAGCTCTTCGAATAGCTGTGTGCTGTAGTAACTCTTGTAATCCTTGGAGAACTCCTTCCTCAACGATGGCTTGTCCAGCGTTACGTTTTCAAACATCAGATCCACAGTTAAGATTAGATACGGATTATTTATAACATTAGCGGGATTATACAAGGTATCGTTAAGACTGCTCCTTAAAGTAGCTAGCTCCGAACTGACATTTATTGATTTTTAAGAAGTAACAGCTTTTGCACTTCCACGATTCCTCCTTAGGGACAGGTTCCGGACTCTTCTTCTTGTTCCAGAACAGGAAATCCCTGTCAAGTATATTCTTGAGCCATTGTGCATCATATTTTATCCTCACCTCTTCAACGACCTCCCTGCTCACCCTATCAAGGTACCGTATCATCAGGGTATCGCTTATCTTAGGCAGTTGCTGGTAAGACTCGAACATGCTCAGGCATATGGCGCCTATGTTTATCATGTCATCCTTTATCCCGATCTCCTTCAGCCCTTGTATAAACTGCGGAGAGAGCTTCATGCGCCCCACTCCGTTGGTGTCATAGTACCTCTTGAACGTATACCTCTTTTCCAATATATCTTTGAAAAGCATCCTGTAGACCATGGCCTGCACCGAGTGCATTTCGCGCATCGCATCCGTGTGCCTGCCATTCTCCTTCAACGTTGTCTTGTTTTCAACGATAATCGTCTCCCCGTTCTCGACAAGAAGCTCGTCTATCTTGCCCCTTATCGTAAACCCGTCGATATCTCCCTCTATCTTGAGCTCCCTGCCCTTCCCATTCTCAACTATGCTCTTCATTGTCATTATGTTTTCGTATGCATTCTTGTAGAAGACATCGGGATAATTGACAGGCTCGACAGATAGCTCCTTATATACCTCCTTCTGGAGGTTCATGTGGATTGCCTCACCAATCCTCATGGCCTTCGTCTGCCCCTCCTTCTGCGTACACGAAAGGAAGACCTTGTACTCGCACCAGGACTGATTTGCAATATCAGTAACAGTTACGCTGCTCTTGTTGAGCTCTTCAAGTATTCCCTTCCGCATTAAAAACACTGTTCAGACCGCCTACCAATCGTCATAGCCTAAGCTCAGCGATCACCTATCTCATCATATGGATTTTTAATTGCCTGACAATATTAATAATGCTATGCTGCTAGACGAGAACGAGCTCTTCATATTCGACTGGGACGGCACACTTGCAACGTCAGGTGCGCTGATAAGGGTCTCAAAGATGCTGAAAGCCCGGTATAAGTTGGGATACATCCTCAAGCACAAGGAAAGGTATAGGGTAAGGTCTGTTAACGACCTTGTTATAAAAGAAGAGACCGGAAAGCTCGTATCCACAATATACGCGCTATACTCAAGGTTATCGATGGTAAGGCTAAAGCCTGGCTCAGAGGAGATCCTCAAGCTATTAAAGGAGAACAAGAAGAAGGTCTGCATATTCAGCGATTCCAACACCACGCGGCTTATGGCAGAGACAAGGAGCACCAATGTGGTAAAGTATGCCGATTTCATACTGAGCGCAGATTCGATAAACAGGTATAAGCCAGACCCTTCTGGCATACTGCTAATAGTGGACAAGTACAGGATGAAAAAGGACAAGGCCGTATATATAGGGGATATGGCCTCTGACGTATACGCATCAAGATTCGCAGGAGTGAAGGCATGCATAGTCGCAGACGGGTTGGATCCTGTGCAGCTGATAAAGGACGCAAAGCCAGATTACTTCTTTTCAAGCACAACAGATATGCTAGATAACCTGCGCAGGAAAAAGGCAAAAAAATTACACCGGCACAGAAAAGTTATTAAATCAGATAAGTAATAGAAAATTGGTGGTGGTATTACTATAGCTTTCCTTGAAAGTCTTACAACTACATTTGAAACGACAACATCGTTTCGATAGGTATTAGAGTGGCAACACTTTTAACGATTTCTGCGTCCAACTTCCTGACAAAATGCCCCATGATGGAACCTATCTGATGAACACTCTTGAAACTCCTATTATTGAATAATTTGTTTCTGAGGTAACCGTTTATGTATTCTTGTGGATTCAGTTCAGGGGAATATGGAGAAGTATACAGCACTTTCATATTGTATCTGTCTTTGAAGAACTGGTCTACCTTATGTGCTTTATGGACTCGCCCATTATCCATACAAATCAGCATTTTCTCATCGTGATAACGTTTTTCTATCTTGTTCAGAAGTCTCATGAACGAATCCACTTTTGCATTTTTGCTTACGATTTCAGTTATCTCACCATTCATCACGTCAACAGCAATGAAACAGTTTGCCCTTTCGTTGTGCGACTGTGATGCAGGAATAAAGAGTCGTTGACGAGTCGTCCACCCATAACCTTTGTGGGCTGATGTAGAGACTGACATCTCGTCGAGAAAAATGACTTTTGTGAAGCCTCCTGTAGTCATAAGTCTGTATACATTCTGGGAGAAGTTGACTTGTGATGCCATGTCTGCTTCTTTATAGACCAACTGTCCTTTGACGTAATGCGCGTTAATCCTGTGAAGGTGCTGCCGTATGGTTTCTTCATCGACATACTTGTTATGGACCCTGATAAAATATTCATGTAGTTCTCTTGTGGTCCAAGTTGTTGAGTTTATTCCGAAGTCCTTTGGAATCTTGTCATCAAGAAGACTGTCTATCTCTTTATCGTCTTCTTCTGTCAGTTTTGAAGGTCTGCCACTTCTTGGTCGGTCTTTAACATCTTTTTCTGATTCCCATTTATGTATCCAATCATAGATTGTAGATTCTTCGACATCTATAAATCCTGCAACATCAGTTACTGAGAAGTTTCTACTTACCGCATAAAGTGCCTGGTAACGTATCTTCTCATTAGGGTCTTTGGATTCTTTGTATGATTTATAGAGGATGTCTCTATCTTCTTCCAACATTCTGGTCGCATATGTTTGTTGGAAGCAAAGGAATATCAGGATTTGTTACAGTTTTATAATACTGGAAGTTGTATTACTTTATTGGAGTGCTATAAAATCAGGTTTGAATTACTGTTACTTATAGTCATAATGACTACAGCTTTTACAACCTTTTATGTAAGAGCAAGTTCTGTCACTATAAACCCAAACAAAAGCACACTTAATGAATATTCACATAATGCAGTCAATTGTCCTCTAGTGCTTACAAACACTTCCAGGTCTCAACTTATTCAACTTATCAACGATACAAGTGTAGAAAGTGTAGAAGGAGCTTGCGCTTTGGCAGCACTGAACTACTACAATTACAGTGGAGCACTGATAAAATACAACATAACTGCAAATCTTACGGAACTGAACCAGCGCTTCCAAACAGGACACCCGAACATCACCCCGTTGAATAGCAGCAATGTTGAAAACACATTTGCTCAAATTCCAAACATATTTTGTCTAGTAACTCCCCCTTTCGAAGCCTTTTGGAGATTACACGATAAAAACGAAACCCGAATGCTGAAATGCATCGCCTTTTCGATTAAATCAAAATACATACACCACCAAAATGAATATGGCCATAATCAAAGTAAGGACAAATCCAACGCAATCGAAAATATATCTGCCCCACTTCCATATTTCTGGAATAATAGCATCAGTAATATGAATACGGGTTATAACAACAACTTCAATCACAACAAATTCAGCAATATGTTTGACATATCCAGATTCAACATAACTATTCCAAAAAATGTAACGAAAGGTCCGGAAGTAATATTTATACCTTCTTCAAAAGTCGCAACAACGTCAATAGAATTTATAAATGACACTCTTGTTGTAATTAACCTATCAAATAATACCAATTCAAATTATACTGGTAAAGGCCTTGATAATAATGTTTCTAGATCAGACCCCACAACTGCAAACTGGGCAGGATATGCTGCAGCGGACGGTCCATTCACCAACATAAGCGGGTCATGGATTGTACAAAACTCTCTACAAACTATTCGTCCATATACGAGATCTTCACAATGGATAGGTATAGGCGGAGCAGTAAGCCTTCCACTTATTCAAATTGGCACATCCTCATCTAACTTATTTGGAAGTCAAGCATATGGGGCATGGTATGAAGATTTCCCCAAACAGCAGCAAATTAACATAAATAATTTCACAGTAAATCCTGGAGACAAGATAGTTGCAAGCGTCAAGCTCATAAGCCCAATTAATTCTATACTGCAAACATGGCAACTAAAAATTAAAGACATCAATACAAACTCAAGCCCCAAACCGATAATAATACCTTTTTCCGGAGTGAATTTAATTATATCAGAATGGATAGATGAAAGACCTGGAGCAATATGCGCAGGAACTTCCTGCATATATTATCCCTTCTCTAATTTCATAAATGCATCTTTCTTGTCTGCAAATGCAACGTCAACTCTCGGTACTTCACACTCTCTATCCGCTCTCGAACCGCAACCAATATCTATGGTAAACCAAGGTATTCTAGGGTCTATTGATCTCAGCAATAACGCTAATCCTACCAACATCATAAATAATGCAGGTAGCTTTAAAGTTGAGAACTTCAGAATAGGAACATTATCTTCAAATAGGCAAAATGTAACGATAGGGGAAAATTATACGATTATACCGAAAACTGTTTATAGTAACAAAACAAACCAAACAGTAGTAGGTGCAGCAGGCGGAACCGGGGGATATCTTTATACCTGGCTTGAGGATAAGCCTGGCAATAATACTTATACAAACGCCACAGATTGCTATTATCTTGGTTATAAATACTATAAAGGTTCAACATGCACCATCTATACCAATTCTTCCACTGAGGGTGGAATATATGAATATAAATTAGACGTACATGCGGGTGGCGGACCTTCAACAGAAGTAGTAACGGCAGGACCCATCAGCATAAACGTCATTCAGACACGTTCGATTCCAATCTTCGTACTAAATCTATTCGGGAAAACCCCTGCCCCTTTCCAGCAGATGATAACCGTAAACAGCATTGCTGTTCCTGGAATAAATGCAAACTGGTCAAATGTTGAATTCACAACCGGACCGAATGCCACCGGAGACGTACTGCAATCATGGGTGGAAAGCGGAGCATCAAATCATTCAACAAATACTGTGGTATGGGTAAAATTCACCAATGGAATACCTATAGGGATAAATGAAATCTATATGGACGAAATGCCTGCAAATGTTATGTCTGCAAACGGGCCGACAGGGGAAGCTCCACAACTTTCTCAAGTCTATGGACAATATGACAACGGCAACCTGGTATTCAACTACTATGATAATTTTGCAAATTCAACAGCTGGT
>JAJZOS010000064.1 GCA_021851985.1 Microcaldota archaeon
ACTGCGAATTTGTTGCAGTCCAAATAAATGAATTGCTGGAATAGCTGTTCGTAGTTAAATAATTTCCGACTATCGCATCGGTAATTGAATTAACTATTAGGTAATTGTAGGTGTATGAAGGATCGCCGTTGTTAAATGATGCGGTGAATGTTATTTGTTGGCCTGCATCCAGAGTTGCAGGCAGAGATGGCGACGAGGTAAGCAATGGCGTTGAAGGAGGAGAATAGGGTATATCTGCAGCTTCAAAAGTGATGCTAGGCATAACGCCGTTCGGAGGGTATGTTCTTAGCCTTATAAAATAAACATATAATTGTTGATATCCGCCACTGTTGCCGCCCACTCCAATAGGAAGAACGGCCGACGGAATGTTAGTTGATTCAGTCGTTACAGTATTATAGTCGGTCTGATATGTGACCTCTGAAGATGAGGGCCAGTATACACTAAAAACACCACTTAATGGGGCAGTTCCACTATCATAAAATACCTGCGTCCCGCTTTTCGTAGTTTGATAATGCCAATCATTTCCAGTGCCAGGAGGACACGCGCCAAGTTCTAAATCATTGGTTCCTATACTGATAGCGTTTTCTCCGGAAGTGGCTGCCGGACCGTTTAATCCCATATATCCAGCACCTACCGCATATCCTATGTTGCATGCGTTAGAAAGATTGCCGAAGAAATCGAATATCTGCGTTGGATCTAATCCATAATTTGCAGTAGTTATTATAGAACCAAGCCCAGAACTAGCACCAGAGTATGCCCCGTTATCCTGAGTTGTCCCAGATCCGTATAATGTAAACCCAGAAGGAGTCGATGTTCCTGCAAAATTTTGATATACCGAAAACACGTTTGCGCCGTTGTCATATTCCCCATATTGATTAGTACTGCATCCTATTTTTGTATTGGCGGAAAGAGAACAGCTTAGCTGCGGGGCTTCGCCTATATCATTTCCGTTTATCAAAAAGTTGGTTGACGTTGAGCCGACCCCAATATAATAAATACCGTTTGCAGACCCCGAGGCGGGGATTATATTTGCACCCAGATTAACCCATATGATAATATCGTTCACGGTATTTAGATTTGTAAGTTGCTGCTCGTTCAGCAGATTACCCTCTATCCATGCCGGAACAAGCGTTCCGCCTACCCCGTTATATACATAAACATTTCGCATTGAACTGGAAAGAATTGATGTATAAGGGAGGGTATTGAATGGAAACATTACCTGCAGTCCCGTGCTAGTTGCAACAGATTGCATATTCACTATGTTTACAGGTATGCAGTAAGAAGTAAGCCCGGCTTCGGAAGAAGGCACAATTCCACAGGAAGAGGCGCTTATGCCGGCAGCTAAGAATGAGAATAGGATTAATGCAAAAAAATTGTTATTTCTCATGCACAACCACATAATCAGGATACATGCTTAAGAAGGTCGACATTACTAAGAAACAGTTTCGTATTTTCATGATAATGCCTTTGGAGTGCTTGATTATTTTGCGTGTGCCATCGCAACCAGAATTATACTTTTAATACATGCTTATAAAGATTGCTTATTATTTGGCCTCGGATTCAGGGAGATCTTGAAGCGACCATAAACCTAGATATGCGCTTTTCAATGCGCATATACCTTTTTATGAGCCTTGATGCCTTGTCCCTTGCTTCTGAATAGGTTATATTGTTTCTAGCATGCCCCTCGGCAACAACGGATTCGGCAACGCTTGCTGCTATCATAGGTATTGTCTTTGTCGTATACTTTTTATCCGTGGCACGGGGTATTATATATTCCGTACTTAGCTTCCTTCCCACACTCTTTGATATTACTAACGCGGCCGCATGCAGCATCTTGTATGTTACCCTCTTTGCGCGCGAATCCAGCAGCCCGCGCATTATTCCTGGAAATGCAAGAAGATTATTCACCTGGTTTGGATTGTCGCTTGAGCCTGTGGCAACTATGAACGCTCCAGCATTCTTTGCGTCCGAATAGCTTATTTCAGGATTTGGATTAGCAAGCGCAAAGACTATGGGCTTTTCGTTCATTGAATTTATATGCTCCTTCTTGAAAGCGCCGGGGGATGATGCGCCTATGAGCACATCAGCGCCAGATGCAAGTTCATCCAGAGTGCCGTTTAACATCTTATGGTTTGTGTGCTTTGCTATCTCCATCTTGAAATCGTTCATGTCGCCTTTGCGTTCAGCGTATATCGCCCCATCCCTGTCAAGTGCGGTGATGTCAGTGAACCCAGAATTTACAAGCTGCATTGTTATACCGAATCCCGCGGAACCTGCACCATTAACTATTATTTTTGCATCCTTGCCCTTTCGGGCCAGTTTCAGCGCATTTATCAGCGCCGCTACAGCGACCACCCCGGTGCCCTGCCTGTCATCATGAAATACCGGTATGTCTAACTCTGATTCTAACCTCTTTGAGATCCTGAAACTCTTGGGAGACTCTATATCTTCTATGTTTATGCCTCCGAAAGTTGGAGATATGTGCTTAACAAGCCTTACTATCTCATCCTCATCCTTTGTGCTTATGCATATTGGTACTGCATCGACTCCTCCGAATTTTTTGAACAGAAGCGCCTTTCCTTCCATTACCGGAAGCCCTGCAAAAGGCCCGATATTCCCCAGCCCCAATATCCTTGTGCCGTCTGATACTATGGCTATTGTATTCGATTTCATTGTGTAATCATATACTTTATTGGCATCGGCTTTTATCTCTTCACTGACATAAGATACGCCCGGAGTGTAATATACAGAAAGGTCCTCTTCCTTATCGACTAACACTTTAGGAATTGTCTCCATCTTGCCCTGCGCTCGCCTATGGCAGCTCAAAACATTTTCCTTGTCCACCAAAGCCACCTTATTTTCCCCTATGCTCACGCTTCACTGGAATCATGACTTTTATAAGCAAGGCAAAAAACACCAATGATATGATTACCACCACTGGAAATGAAGCCGCTTTGTAAAAACTTATATTGCCGTATTGCTGCTGCGCACTGCTGACCGCTTTATCTGCATAGAATATTGCAGAATTTGGGGACACGTTTTCAAGCTCAGTGGCCTTGCCAAGGTACCCGTATGCAGATGAAAGATTGGGCTGGAATAGCAGATAGCCGCTTTCATTTATCTTATTGACGTATCCATAAGCGCTGTTGATAGTGGCATTTGCCTGCGACTGCGTATAATTCACGCTGCGTATTTGCTGCGCATGTGCAACTGAAAGCAAGGCCATGGCTATAACAAAAAGGAATGGCAGCTTCATATGTGCACCACGCATGCCAAATACCTGGACGCAAACTACAAATTGACATCAATATTAAGCTCCTTCTTAAGCTCTCTATATCTGTTCCTTATAGTGACTTCGGTTACTCCGGCAACATCTGCAACCTCTTTCTGTGTTCTTCTTTCACCTGCAAGTGCGCCTGCTATGTAAACTGCGGCCGCAGAGACGCCTGTAGGGCTCCTGCCGCTGACAAGCCCTTTTTTCATTGCCTGCTTGAGCAGAAGAACTGCCTTCTCTTGCGCATCTCCGCTGAGCTTCAGTGCAGAAACATATCTTGGCACATAGCTTGAAGGATCGGTCAAGGGTATTTTGAGATGCAATTCATGAGCAATTACCCTGAATGACCTGCCAACCTCTTTTTTGGGCACTCCGGATATCTGCGCAATTTCATCAAGAGTCCTTGGCATGCCGGCATTCCTGCATGTAGCATAAAGCGCGGCATTGACCACGGTCTCTATTGGCCTGCCTCTTATGAGATTGTTCTTTACGCATTGCCTATAAAGCAAGGCGGCTTGTTCCCTTATATTGTCTGGAAGACCCAGATAACTTGCGACCCTGTTAAGTTCAGGCAATGCTATAAGATAATTTCTTTCACTGGAGCTCGCTATGCTTGCCCTTTTGTGCCATTTTCTCATCCTGTACAGCTGCGCCTGCCTTTTTGACGGAAGCTTGGTTCCCCTTATGTCCTTATTATACATGTCTATTTCAGTAACCAGGCCCCTGTTTGGTTTGGTATACTTTATCGGAGCTCCAGTCCTTGCCCTCGCATTCCTCTGATCAGCATCGAATGCCCTCCATTCAGGCCCGGAATCGGTGACATTTTCTTCTATTATGAGTCCGCAGTTGTTGCATACGTATTCTCCCTTCTCGTTGTCGAATATTATGTCTGTGCTGCCACAACTCATGCATTTCTTTACTATCGCATGCTCAGGGATATGGAGAGCAACCTTGTTACTAAAACTGTCAGATTGCTCATTTGCCATAACCTCATTATCTCCATGTTCTGCCTTGTTGGATGACGAAATCCTGCTTCTTTTTGCCATTTTATACACCAAAGTTTACAAATATAATTTAGGAATTATCAAAATCAGCAATAGATAAATGAAATAATAAGATATATAAAGTTTTTGGTAGTCCAGACGTCTGTAAAAAAGCTAAGGCTTATAATTATTCATCTTCACGAATTCAAAGGTGCCGCCGCCTGGAGCTTGCGATGATGCAAGCGCAGTCGTATTAAAGCTCCCATAATCGGAACTGCATTCGCTTTTATATCCGCTTATGTCACACCAATACCCCTTGTCAAGTACAAAGCATCTGAAACCTGATTCAAATTTCACGAATTTAGGATCTGGAGAATTGAGATAGCCTATTTCGGCTGCACTCCTGTTAAGCTCATACCAGATATCCGGCGTGAAAGTAAATACAAGGCAGTTTGCAGGCACAGACGCGTAATTAGAATATATGAAATTTACTGCGGAAAGAGGCAGTGCCTGCTGGGGCATGTTTGATGGAAGTATCGTGACCGTGGGCAATGCAAGCACAAATGGTATTACGGCAAACAACACCAACAGCAGCAGACACACAGAATTGCCGAAAAAGGCATTCTTTGCGGCTTTCCTTTTTCCGATTGACTTCATGACTGAAACAATCGACAATGCCAAAGCGGATATGCCGAAGCCGGCAGATATTGCTATCGCAGGGAATAAGACCAGCATAAACCTTACATCAACACCATAGGTAACTGCACCTGCATAAAAAAAATCATAGAATACATGAAATGACAGAACCCATAAACCGAGCAGGAGAGCATAAAACCTTGTCTTTTTTATAAGAACCATTGCAACTGCACCTATAAGCGCCGCAATAGTGGTTATAATCGAAAAATATGCAGGATAGAATGAAACCTGATTGAAGCTTCCTAAAAAGAACATTAAATTGGGCGCCGCATTATTTTTGAAGTAGGCAATGGAAAAGTTGCCCGATCCCTGGGGAGCGCCATAACTGCCATTACTATGCATATAGGCTATATAGTATAATTGTGGGGCAATAGCTGCAAGAAATATTATGGCTGCGAACGGCAGCCTGTGCATCTGTTTGCGCTTCATAATCCGGGATATAG
>JAJZOS010000065.1 GCA_021851985.1 Microcaldota archaeon
TGTGGGTTCACAGATAGATTCCTTAACAGAACAAGAGAGAAGTTTATTCGTAAAAGCGCTAATGAAACACAAATCAGATCCTAGAGATAGCATAAACAATGCTGGACAAGCACTTGAAGATAGTCTTAGAGACTTCGCGGCGAAATACTCCGTGGATGTATCAAAAAAGAAAGGAATTATCGAGATACTTAACGAAATTAAGAACAAACAGCCGGCATTATTACATACTAAACAGGTAGACATACTAGAAGGGCTTGGAGCAATTAGAAATATGGCTGCCCATAGTCAGGATAAAATTACTAATAAGCACTGGGAAATTTCGGAGATTATCGCATTGACTTTTTGCCTTTTATCATTGCGTTGTGTTTATAGCGTAATCGAGTACACGAGCAACAATTCACAGAAGATATAGGAACCTCATAGTAAGATTAATATAATTTGTCGGTATAAATAGCTGATGGTAATCGCATGGACACAAAACAAGGGCGAACTACCTCAGACAGTAACTCCCGACCAGGGCGTCTTATTTTTTCGCACGCCCCAATATGTCTTAGGAGTTAGAACCTATCGTGCTTAAAGAGATAGCCCTTATCTTATTTTAACCTGGATAACATACCTTTTGGGAATCAGACCCCATTTAATTTATGTAGATACTTGTCTATAAGTTCCAGGTCTTTGATGTCTTTTGGTCTTCCGGATATGGTCTTCCATTTCTGCACATCCTCGAGAGAAGCGAAGTATACGCCATCTATTTTTATGGCTCTAGACAGCAGTTCAGGAAGGGTTGGAGAGTATGCGCCGAAGTTCCAATTATCGTAAGCCTCAAATATGTCGTAAGTCAATGACTCATCATTTTGGCTCTTGTAGATCTTCTTCCATCCGAATTTTTCAAGTTTGACATACATCTCCTTTGATACAAGCATATCAATGTCATTCACTTCTCTAATTTCAAGAATTGCGAGTGGTCCGGAACCAAATACAATGTATGAATTTTCTGGAAAATTAAGGGATTTCACCTTTTCGATAATATCTTTTTTAGATAACATGAATATCGGACTCTTTGACATATTGTAAAAATTCTTGAGATTCGGATTTCACTTTGCTTATTATTCGATTTTTATATCCATTATTTCTTTTAGTACTTTAAAATCGCATCTCTTCAATTCAAAGTGCCGTTATATAATTCCCATTAGAGACAGCAATATGACCATGAGGAGAGCCACTATATAAATTCTCATTAAGATCATCACGTATTTACCCCTTTTTGTTAGCATCATGGGTGCAAGTTTCTTCTTTTTAACAAAAGTAGCGTGGTCCCCTATTTCTCTGACTATCTGTCTTTTAGTAATATTTGCCATTTCCAAGTTTTGGTTTGCATTCATAGTTGTCCTCCTTTTACTAGCAATACTGCTAGAATAGTATTCATCGCAATTATTGCGATTATTATTGATATGACAGCAATATTAGTGAACTTTCCGTTAACCTTGTCTCCCATAAGGCTTTTATCGTTCACCAGTAGATAAAGGAATATCAGGGCTGGAGGCATCAGTATCGTAGCCAATATCTGTACCAACAAGGTGAAGAATCCGAGAGGCGCGCCGGGTATGAGCACTACGAATGCTGATCCTAATATGCTTATAAAAAAGATGGAATAGAATGCCTTTGCTTCACTGAATTTCCTATTTAAGCTATGCGGCACATCCATTATCTCCCCGTATGCCCATGCGGATGAGGATGCCAATGCAAAAGCCGCTACGAAACCGGCTTCAAAGAGCCCTATTGAAAACAGCACCCCGGCATACTGCCCCAGTACCTTTGAAATTGTGTTGGCAAAGTCAAGGTCAGTGTAAGAGAGCGTATTGGTGCCGCTGGAATGCAGTGTGAGCGCAGTAAATATCACGATAGCCACAGATACTACGCCCATCATTACTGCACCAGTAAAAGTATCCAGTTTTCCATAGAGCAAGTCTTCCTTTGTGCTTCCCTTGTCAACTACTGCAGATTGCTGATAGAAGAGCATCCATGGGGCTATTGTGGTCCCTACGTTAGCTATGAGAAGGAATATGAATGTGGTTAGGGAGCTGCCAAAAGGTATTCCTGAGAACGAAAATGCCCTTGCAATATCGGATATGGTAGGATGCGCTAGAAAAACCAATGGGATATATACGAGATTAAATATCGCGAATAGCAGGATTATCTTCTCTATAGTTAGATATCTCCTGAATGATAGTATGAGGAGAAGAATGCCTGCACTTATTAAAACACCATATGTCAGAGGCACGCCAATGAACAGCAGCCCGGCGCCCATACCTATAAACTCGGTAATCATGGTCAAAAAGTTGGCTATAATTAAGTCGCCCATGGAAAAGAGCCCCCAGCCTTTCCCAAATCTACTGAAGATCATCTCTGCATGTCCGCGATGTGTCACTGCGCCTAATCTGACTGTCATCTCTTGAACAATGTAGGCTACAAAAATCATCAAAAGTAGAAATGGTATGAATATGCTTATTCCGTAAGTGGCGCCAGTTATGGCATATGTAATAACTCCGCCGGCATCGTTGTCCGCCAGCATAACAAGCATGCCCGGACCTACAAGGAGAAGTACTAGGAGTATCCTGCTAAGAATGGATTTATCAGATTTGAGTCGTTCAATCTTTCTCCTCTCCTTTACGCGGAGCACATCCTCATACATTATCTCCTCCTTAGCTTCTGGCTTAGGAGCATTATCCTCTTCTTTAGCTTTTGCAGAATTTGGCAATATGCCCATTATTACCATCAAGACAATGATAGAAATCTGATTCGTTTAACAAGTTGTGGCAGATATATTTATATAACTAACGATGTTAATAATAGTATTAACAATGTTAATTAACAGTGATTATGAGATTTTTGGTGATCTGTCTTGAAACTGCAATCTTTTGGAAGCATTCTAAATGCCGCTCGCATTTCAATTGCAATGGAGCTGGTCAATGGACTTGGAAAATCCAACAAGGACGTATCTGCTGCACTTGGAATTACGCCCTCGGCAGTGTCACAGTACATCAAAGGTAAACGGGGCTTTTCGCTCAAGAAAAATGCAAATGAACTGAAAGGATTCAATAAAGCGATCAGGGATACAGCAATCACAATTGGAAAATTAATTGAAATAAACGAATATGCGCGATGCCAGGTAGCAGTGTTAAAAATAGCGCAAGAACTCGCTGGTATCTCAATCGAAGATAGCAAAACTGATAGCATCTCAAAAGAAAAATATTCAAACATGGAGATAAAGGCGATACTCGCTGAAAGGATAAGAAGAGAACAGGATAGCGCAATGTATTTCCTGGGCTTTGCACAGAGTAGCGGCAGTCATTTTGCACGTATTCTGTTCAGGCAGATAGCAACAGACAGCCTAAGGCATGCAGATATTGTGCAGTCACTTCTTGAACATGTGGATAAGCCTTTAAACAGAGAATTCGGAAACCTTTCAACAGAAGTGATTGACAAACTTTTGGAGAAGGCAAGAGAGCATAAGGAGGTATCAATAAACAACATCAAGGAGCGTCTTGGTCCTGAAGCCGGACTTTTAATCGAATCTGTAGAAATGGATGACAAAGAGCAGATTATACTTCTCAAAAAATTTAGGAATCTTGTAGAATAAGCCATCGTACATGGTCTTGGAACGCTGCATGCAATCGAAATGAAGCAATTGTCCTTATGGCATGCAAAAAGATATCGCCATATCTTCATTTTGCAAATCTTTGCGGGGAGAGATAATCAATGCCACGCACTTCGTGCTTGGAGCCTGAGATCATATCCGATATTATCTGCCCGGTCATAGGAGCAAGTGTGACTCCTACCCTGCATTGCCCGCCGGCTATGAAGAGGTTTTTGTAGTTTGGCACCCTGCCGACCACAGGCATCTGGTCAGGAGTGCATGGCCTGAATCCGTATCCCTCCTCTTCGAGCCTGATATAATTGAACTTGTCAAGATGCGCCCGCAATATGGACAACATCCACTCTTTTCTGCTTTTTCTGAAGTTGCCATTTATTCCGACAAGCTCGAAGAAGGTGGTTGCCCGCATGTTATTTTGGCTGTGCTGCGCCACGGCCATTCCGTAGTCCTCAAGCAATGATGGATTGGATATTATCTCCTTGTTTCCTGTGCTGAATATCATGGAAAGGCCTCTTGCAGGGATTATTTGGGGATTGTATCCGATATTGGACAGGAAATTGTTTGACCACGATCCTGTTGCCGATATGTAATTGTCTGCCTTTATGTCCTTTGAACCTATGGACACATGGTCTATCTCTTGCCCGTTGCCCACAAGCTCTGCTTCCTTGCCAAGCATTATTTCTGCCCCCATTTCGCCTACCTTTGCACGCAGTCCGCTGTACAGTTTTACGGGATTTATGGATATTTCATCGTCAAAATATATGCCGCCACTCAGCCCAGTATATCCCATTCCAGATATCCTGTATTGGTCTATGAACCTGCCTTTATAGCGCTTAGAAAGCGCTTTTGCTTCATCGCTGCTTTTATACAGCGCTGCAACTCCGCTCTTTACGTCGGCATCTACACCCTCCTCTTTGAAGAAGCGCTTATAGAGATACAGGCTCCTTTCGCCCATGTGCAAAAGGACTTTGTCGTATTCTGGATTTCTTTTTTTAAGCGCAAGGAGAAACCATTTCATGTTTCTTATGACTTGAGAAGGGGAGATATACACTGGGCCAAAGCCAACGGTAAGCGATTTTATTGTATCTTTTGCGCTGATTGAAGGCGCCGGTGAAAGAGACGGAGTGAGAAGTCCGGCATTGTTACTTGAAGTCAAGCCATCCTTATTTTTGTCTATTATCGTGACATCGAAGCCTTTCTTCAGTAGAAAGTACGCGCAGAACATGCCGTTTACGCCGCAACCGACTATTGCAACACTGCGCTTAGCCATTTACATCACTGTTACTTGAATCGCATCGTATCGAGATTCATCGGGGCCCTTGATTCAGTATGCATTATGTTTCCAAGTGCCCTTGACAAGTCCTCGCACTTTGATTCCTCGCCATGCATCGTGAATATCTTCTTTGGATACGGCCTGAGGTTCCTTACGAAGTCCACGAGCTGCATCCTGTCGCTATGGCCTGAGAATCCCTCCACGGTCCTTATCTGCGCATTTATCTTTATCTGTTTAAGCTTTCCATTCTCATCCGGAAGGGCGATTTCGCTTGCCTTGTTCTGCACCCTCCTTCCAAGCGAGCTTACGCTGTTGTATCCAACAAATACAGTCATATTCTTCGGATCTTCCGCGAGAGCCTTGAAGTATTCAAGGCTGACTCCGCCGTTTAGCATGCCTCCGCTTGCAAGTATAATGCACGGGCCCTTTTCCAGTATCTCGCTTCTCTCCCCCTTGGCGACC
>JAJZOS010000066.1 GCA_021851985.1 Microcaldota archaeon
CATGGAAGACTGGAGGAAATGCCTGGAGAAGAGGGATATCCTGCATATCTAGGAAGGAAAATCGCAGAATTCTACGAGCGCGCGGGCAGGGTAAATGTCATGAGCGGCGGCACTGGGTCGGTAACTGCAATAGGTGCAGTCTCTCCCCCGGGGGGAGACATATCAGAACCTGTGTCGCAAAATACGCTCAGAGTGACGAGAGTGTTCTGGGCCCTAGATGCCTCGCTGGCGAACAGCAGACACTTTCCTTCAATAAACTGGTTGAACAGCTATTCACTATATATAGACGATTTAAGGCCATGGTACCTGAAGAATGTCGCAGAAGAATGGCCGGAACTCTACCAGAAGGCTATGGGTACGCTGCAGAAAGAGGCCGAAATAAACGAAATAGTGCAGCTCGTCGGATATGATGCACTGCCAGAAGCAGATAAGCTGATACTGGACATAGCGAAAAGCATAAGAGAGGATTACCTGCAGCAAAGCGCTTTCGACGAAGTAGACGCATACACATCAATACGCAAGCAGTATATGATGCTAAAGTCTATCCTTGCATTAGGTGACGAGGAGGAAATAGCGCTCATCAAAGGGGTGGCGATGGAACAGATGGCCGACCTAGAGGTAAGGCAAAAGATAGCAAAGATGAAATTCGTGAAGGAAGAATCGATAGAGCCGTATTATAATGAGATAATATCATCCATCTCTAAAATAAAGGCTATCGAGCCCGAGAAGAAATGAAAGGTGTTTGAATGAATGACATATATTATAAAACGATAAATAAAGTCACAAACGTGCTCCTATTCGTAGAAGGTGTAAAGGATGCTGGATACAACGAATTGGTCGAGGTAAAACTGGAAGACGGCAGGTCCGTTACCGGACAGGTCCTTGACAGCAGGGATGGTTTGGCAATAGTGCAGTCATTCGGAGAGACAAGAGGCATGAACCTGGGTAATACTAAGGTCAAATTCCTGGGCAACACTGCGCATATAAATGTGAGCACGGATATGCTTGGCAGGATATTCGATGGCATGGGCCGCCCAAGGGACAGGAGCCCTCCCATATACAGCAACGAATCACTAGATATAAATGGCAGCTCAATCAACCCATATGCAAGGGAGGAGCCATCGGAATTCATACAGACAGGGATATCCACCATTGACGGGATGAATACTCTAGTTAGGGGGCAAAAGCTGCCAATATTCTCAGGCTCTGGGCTTCCGCACAACCGCATAGCCGCACAGATAGCTAGGCAGGCGAAGATATTGGGCGAAAGCGAAGGTTTTAGCGTTGTATTCGGAGGCATAGGCATAAACAGCGAAGAGGCAAACTTTTTCAAGAAAGAGTTCGAAGAGACTGGTGCACTTGAGCGTGCCGTGATGTTTCTCAATCTGTCATCTGAACCATCCATGGAAAGAATAATCCTACCTAGGCTTGCGCTTACAACTGCAGAATATCTGGCATACAAGGAAAATATGCATGTGCTGGTAATACTTACAGATATGACGAACTACTGCGAGGCGCTGAGAGAAGTTTCCGCAGCAAGGGAAGAGGTCCCTGGAAGAAGAGGATATCCTGGATACATGTATACGGATCTTTCTACAATATACGAGCGCGCGGGAAAAATAAAAAGCAGACGCGGGTCAATAACGCAGATACCCATACTTACAATGCCAGGCGACGACATTACTCATCCAATACCTGATCTTACTGGTTATATAACAGAAGGCCAAATAGTGCTCAGCAGGGAATTATACAGGCGCGGAGTCTATCCAAATATCGATGTTCTTTTATCGCTGTCAAGGCTGATGAACCAGGGCATAGGCAAGAAAAGCACCAGGGAAGACCATAGAGGGGTAGCAGACCAGCTTTATGCAGCATACTCAAGGGGGAAGGACCTACGCAGCCTTACGGAGATTGTCGGAGAAGAAGCGCTCAGCGCAAACGACAAGAAGTTTCTGAAATTTGCGGATTCGTTCGAGAGCAACTTCGTGAAACAGGATTATTATGAAGATAGAAGCATAGAAAAAACGCTTGACATGGGCTGGGATCTCTTCGCCCCGCTTGACGAAAGGGAGATAAAGCGCATAAAAGACGAGTACATTAAAAAATACGGCAAGTGGAATAATGGCGCAAAGTAACCTCAAGACTACGAGGATAGAGCTCATAAAGACCAAGGGCAGGATAAGGGTTGCCTCGAAAGGCCTGAATCTGCTCAAGATGAAACGCTCTAGTCTGGTGCTGGAATTCTTCGACCTCGCCAGGCAGATAAAGGCTCTGCGTGGAAATCTATATGCAATGGTATCACGATCAATAGAAAGCATCAAGCTTGCGGAGATGGTATCCGGAAGGATCAACCTGGAAAGGATAGCCGCAGAGCAGGGTGACATATCTGCCAAGGTGTCTGCAAAAAACGTCATGGGCGTAAAGATACCTAACATAAGCCTAAACGGATACGCTGCGATGCCTATTGGGTACGAACTCATCAGCGTGCCTACGTCCATAGAAGACGCTAAGCGAAGCTATCAGGAATTGTTCAAGATGCTCATAGAGATAGCTGAAAAGGAGAATTCACTGCGTAAGCTACTGCACGAAATAGAAAAGCTTAACAGGCGCTCAAATGCTATAGAAAACGTGGCAATACCAAATTTAAAATCAAAGGTATCATACATAAAGCAGCGCCTGGAAGATCTGGAAAGGGACCAGATAGTTTCATTAAAGTTTATAAAGGGCAAGTTGAATGAAAACGTATAACTATAAGAATTATTGGGTAAAGAAGGGTGATGCAGCGCCCATGCCTAAGGTTAGCGACGCTAAGGTACTAAGGAAGTTCAGGGCGATAAAACTGGCATTTCTGGCGTTCAATGTCGTTGCTACTATGGCATTCCTGTTCTTTATCATTGTGGTGTTGAAATGAGCGATATAAGTATTTTAGAAAAGATAAAACAGGCAGAGATTGATTCTGAAAAAGAGATAAAAGATGCAGAGGAAGAGGCAAGGGCAAAGCTCATAGAGGCACATGCAAAAGCCGAAAACGACTTGAAGGCTGGTATAGAACGTGCAGATCTTGCGTATCAAAAAGAAATTGCAGCCGCAGAAGCGGATGCATCAAAGCGTGCAAATGAAGTTTATGAATCTAAGATCGCTGAAATAAAGGTCCTGAAAAAACCAAGCGATGAAGATATAATGAATATGTTCTCTGATGTGATAAACGAGGAATTCGGTGTGTGAATGTTCAAACCTGCAAGGATGTCAAGGATAAGGCTCATACTAGACAGGGTGTATTACGAGCCTGCGCTTTCAGCGCTCCATGACTTGGGTGTAATGCAGGTAGAGCAGGTACCGGAAGATGTATTCGTGCTTCTGGGGAGCCATGCCATAAAATACGGAGAGGTAGGCACATATGCCCAAAGATTTCGCAGCCTGGAAGGCATGATGCATCAAAAAGAATCAAAAAAACGCTACCTTTTCGAAAGCCTAAGCGATCTTTTTTCTAAGGCAGATTCTATAAAAATAGATGAGAGGGTATCTGCAATAAGCAGGGATATAGAGACATTGTCATCTAAGCTCAAGGATCTGAATGACAGGCTGGGCACAATACGCATGATTGGGCATTTTGATAGGGATCTGTCAATATTGAATTCCAGCATGACAATGTCATTCCTTGCGTACGGCCAGAAGCTTGATGAGTTCTTGGAAATCGCAGAAAAAAATGTTGACTGCATAATTTCAAAAGGCAAAAGCTCTGCAATAATATCTATATCAAAGCAGGACCAGAACAAGTTCGGCAAATTTTCAGAAGGTTATAAGATAAAACTGGAGGTGCTGCCGGAATTCAAAGGCAGCTTGACGGAAGAGAGGTCAAGGCTAAACGCTGAAATCAAAAAGCTTGAGGTGCGGAAGTCATCGCTTAATGATGAGTTGGATGCGATATCTGATGAGTACTATGGGATAGTGAGCGCAATAAGAGAACAGTTCGATTTGGAAACAGAAAAGTTGGATATAACCTCTAGGTTGGGGATAAGCAGATCGGTGATAACTGTAGACGGATGGGTGCCTGAAGCAAACATGAAAGGCCTTGAAAAAAGCCTGGCAAATGTAACAAAAGAGCATTATATACTTGATACCGTTGAGACAAAATCTCTGCCTCCGACAAAATTCGACAATCCTGTGAAGACTAAGCTTTATGAATTTTTCATAAGGTTCTATTCCCTGCCAAGGAGCGATGAGATAGACCCTACGGTAATGTTTGCGTTTATATTCCCGATATTCTTCGGACTCATGGTAGGTGATGCAGGGTATGGCATCGTTATGCTGCTCGGTGCGCTGTGGCTTATAAGGAGGATGAAGCATCCGCCAAAGAGAAGCCACATACCAAAGCAGATTAGCAAGTTCATCGGCACTATAATAAGCCCTAACGGCATGGTTACGATAGCCAAGGCAATAATACCAGGGTCTATAATAGCAATAGCATTGGGCATTGTGTTCAACGAATACTTCGGGTTCCAGCTTCCATACGTTGCGCTCTTCAATGTGGAGGTGAACCTTTCAAAACTGCTGGTCATATCAGGATGGATAGGCGTAGCGATGGTTGCTTCCGGGTTCATCCTAGGTTTTTTCAATAAAATGGCAATAGGGCAGAGGAAGAAAGCGTTCGGCAGGCTTGGCTGGCTTTCGGCAGCAATAGGCATAGTAATATTCGGCCTTGCAGTGCTGCACAGGTCTCCGCTTGGATTTAGCAACATACCTGTAGCTGTATCGTATGTGCTAATTGTGGGCGGCATAGTATCCGTCCTAGCATTCGAAGGCTTCGAATCGCTTATGGAGATACCGTCGCTTGTAAGCCATATACTGTCATACACCAGGCTGGTCGGCATACTCCTCGCATCGGTAATATTAGCAGGGGTTATAGATTTCGTTTTCATAAGAGGGTGGGCTCATGGCCCGCTGCTGGGCATAGTCGGCACGCTCATACTTATAATAGGGCAGCTTTTCACATTTGTGATAGCGATATTCGAGCCAGGTATACAAGGTGCAAGGCTTATCTACGTGGAATTTTTCTCAAAATTCTATACCGGCAATGGCAACGAATTCAGGCCATTTTCGAGCAGGCGCAGGAGGACGCTGAGCAGGTTCGAGATGAAAGAAGCATAGGTGCACTGGGAATAGGGCAGCATAAGAGCGTCAATAACGAAGCGCCCATGAAATCCTGCACCATTTCGCAAATCTTTTCTCTCAAATACACAATAAGCTATATTAATTTTAAATGTCAATACGCTTTGTGGTTTATTGCACAGGTATATAAAAGGCGCCAGGAGCGAGAGGGAGCTCATCAATACGTTTTACGGCAAAGGGTATTCCGTAATGCGGTCTGCGGG
>JAJZOS010000067.1 GCA_021851985.1 Microcaldota archaeon
TGCGATGAAGAGGAACGCAGCCATGATGGAATGGAAATCGGCAAGAGAAGAAGGCCGGACAGAAGAAGCCAGGATGCATGCGATGGCAAGCACAAAGATAAACAGGGAGATCGTGGAAGGTTCAAAGAAGCTGCTTGAATGTATGGGAATACCGTTCATGCAAGCCCCTAGCGAAGGGGAGGCGCAATCAGCGGTGCTGGCTAAAAAAGGGTTGGTATATGCAAGCGCGAGCCAGGATTATGATTCTTTCCTCTTTGGTGCACGGATAGTGATAAGGAATCTTGCAATAAGCGGAAAGAGAAAACTGCCAGGAAAGAATATATACATAAACATAAGCACTGAACGGATATTCCTTAAGGATCTGCTGGATTCGCTGCAAATTGGTCAGGAGCAGCTTGTGCTTCTTGGCATGCTCATGGGCACGGACTTCAACGCAGGAATAAACAAGGTGGGGCCGAAGACGGCCCTGAAGATAGTGAAAGAGAACAAGACTCCCGGGGAGGTGGTGGGCTACATAAAGAGGAAATATGGGGCAGAGTTTGATGCGGATCCTAATGAAGTAATTGAACTTTTCATGAAACCTGACGTTGAAGACGTAAGCGAGGACGCATTCGGTAGGCTGATTTCAAGATGCAAACCGGATAGCAGTTCCATAATAAGATTCATGTGCGAAGAGCACGGTTTCTCAAAGGAAAGGGTATCGAAGATTGCAGACCGCCTTTGCGAACTGAAGGGACTGAAAGGCCAAAAAGGTATAAATAGTTGGATGTAATCATAATTGTGATATAAATGCAGAAAACAGTAAAAAGGAAGCATAGGAAGGTAGGTAAAAGTTACCGAAAGAGGGCAGCATCGAAACTTAAGAAGGCTGCAAGAGCAAAACTCAAGAGGAATAGGCAGTAACAAAAGAGGCCAGTAATGGCGTATTTGGCACAATATGCCCCAAATTCAAATATCCTTAAAGTTTACGGGTATGAAAAATTTGAGCTTGCTTATTTTATCTGCAGCCTTTTCGAACTTTTTTCCTAGTCTAGTATTTCCGCGATGCAACGATTCAAGGTTACGCAAGGCTTCTTCTGAAAGAAGGAAGTTCTTTCCGGCAAGGACGTCATTGCCGTAGTGCAAAAAGCAATCTGAATCCGCTGATTCGTTTTTATGCATTCTGCGCGACGACTTGATAGCTTGTATACCCTCTTTGATATTCCTTCTTACAGTGCTTATAATCGCTTTGTCGTACAAAGTTAGCTCTGGATCCCTTATATCCAAGAAGGGCTTGAAATTGCGATTGCTCTTAAACTGGTTTTCCATGCTTATCACAAATAGTTTTGTTGCAAATTCATATAGTTGACTTTTTAGGATTGCGTATGGAATCTGCTTCGCTTATACCTTTAGTGCCGGATCTTTTCAGATATTTAAGCGACATCCTTTTATTGCCAAGCCCATAGGCGATATAGCCTAATTTTAAATAGGTTTCCCTTTCCATGTCATGCGCTCCACCCTTATGATAAAGTCGTGCAGCCTTTTTAAGCGTTGATTTTGCATCTGCAAATCGTTCTGAATGACTTTGAAAGGATTCCGTAAGCATGTCTGCGCGCTCGATGGATTTTATTTTTCTTGAACTCTTGATTTTCTCAACGTTTACTGGAATCGAATCCTCATTTTTGCATTCGTATTTCCTCTTGAAGATCATGCTGTTTGCTATTTTCGTGGAGCCGTATATGAATAATATTTCTGCAGCAGCGGCCATGAAATAGGAAATGCCGTCAAGTCCCGTAACATTGATGAACTGCCCCGTTTTTGCGGGCATTTGACCGTATTTCAATGTCAGCATAATATCGGATAGGGCAACAAAGACGGATGAGGAAATGTACAACAATCCGGAATGCATGTAGTTTACCGACATTTTCCTGTAATTCTTTGGATACTCGGAATTATTATTCGGAAAAACAAAGTCCATAAAGCGTTTGTTCTTCTCATTATTAGAGAGTTGCATGTTGGCACCATAATTCAATAGATTTCGGATGTGCCTTTCAGTCCCTTTTAAGGCTTTTTATCGCGTTGCCGATCATATTGACCATAATTGAAGCCTCTTTCTCGAAGTTGCTTCTTGAGATTAGATATGCCTCTGGCTGCAGACTCGGTATTTTGAGCACGTCATCAAGAGCATATGCCTTCGCCTGCTCGGACATTATCCCTACATATCTAATATTCTTTGACAGGAAATACCTTATACCTGAATTAGTGTCCTCGGATTCTGCACTCTCGAACAGCTGATTTACTGCCGCATCTATTGTATTAATCTTTTCGCTAAATCCTGAAAATGTCGTAAAACTTGCATTCTTGAATAGCCCGTCTTTATATATGCCATTTATGTCCTTTGCGTTATATCCGACTGCAACAAAATGCATTTCGAAAACGTCCGTAGGTACGGCATAAAAATACTTTGCGCCATAGCCTGAGATGCTCTCCACTACTGCGACAGTCGCTTTGGTCTCTCCAAAAAGCCCCTTAAATGTGGATATTGGACAGAATTCGGACGTCCCTCTCTGCAGTTTAGATAACACATCGCTACGTTCCCTAAAATACACATTTGCGCTATCAGTTCTTCCGAGGAAGCCTGCAAACTCAATATTGTATTTTGCATTGTTGGTGCTTTTTGACATAATCATTCAATCACAATTATACTTTTCTTTAACAGATATATATAGTTTACTAAAAAGTTAAAAATAACAGTAAAATATGTTATTTTGTGCAGTTATATAAATTGTGCAGCCCGACATGAAATAAAGAAATCCGTGCCAATTTGTTGCATTGTGGATAAGATCCGGTTTGCTAAGAATGGAGTTTAAATTGAGATGCGTTGTTCTGCACTTACATTCTTTATTGCCCGTGGGCAGGATATGAGCCGCATTTGATGTCGGATATTGCAGCTCTGTTTTTGATGCGGCCGTAGATCTTTCTATATGGATTTATAAGCATGGAGGTAATATAGTAAAGCATGGAAAAAATTAATAAGGAAGTAAAATCGGGCAGACGGACCGATGATCAGGATTTTAAGAATCTGAAGAGGGAAAATTACATGGTAGAAGATAGGGCATTTGCACTTGTAAGGAAAGGTACAGCTTTTGAAATTGATTCTCTCATAAAAGACCACCACTATGCACTGAAATACAGGTTTCCTAGAGAAGGCGGATGGACCATAGCACATGAAATAGCACAATATGGAACCGAAAATCAGAGGTCGCTTTTAAAGTCAGATGCGGATATAATCAGCCTAAAAACAGACTCCGGTATTAGCGTGGGACGCATAATAGAAACGTTTGAACATATAATCATATGAAGACTGATTAAGGATTTCTGATTTCATGCGGCGGATTACCAGGCGCGTCAGGCACTGAAATTTCAGGTGTAGTATTTCTGCCTTGCATCTTTCTTTGAAGCTTGAGTCATTTCAATTCTTCTACGGCAGTTTTTATCGCTTTGTAGTCAGGTTCAATTGTGGGGTCATCAGATACCCATTTGTATCGTACTATTCCATTATTGTCTGATATGAATATGGATCTCTTTGCTGCAGTATAACCATCAAGTTTTGCAAAATCCTTAAGTTCTATTCCAAATGCCTTAACTGCACTTCTATCGTAGTCGCTGAGTATTGTGAAATTTAAGTTATTGTGCTCTTTGAACGCTTTGTTTGAGAATGGCCCATCTACGCTTACAGCAAAGATATTTGCACCCAGAGAATCAAGCTGTGACATATCGTCCCTGAACCTGCACATCTCCTTTGTACATACTGAAGTGAATGCACCAGGAAAGAACGCAATTACCGTAATTCCGTTCTTTACAGCTTCGCTTACATCAACCTTCTTGAGCTCAGTGTCTACAAGCACCATGCCAGGAACCTTCTCTCCTATTTCTACCATAATAATCATCGCTTATTAATTATGAATTTCTGGTATATTAATGCCGCTGCTATCCCACCTATTATTGGACCAATCACATACACATACCAGTTTGTGAAATTCAGCAGAACTATCTCAGGCCCTAGTGCTCTTGCAGGATTTGCAGCTGCACCGGTAAGCGGTCCTGCAACCAGTATGTCAGCCATGAGCGCAAGGCCAACGCCAAATCCGCCTATGTGCGGAGCTCTTTTATCGACTACAGTGCCAAAGACCGCCATAACCAGTATGAACGTTATTATTGCCTCAAGAGCAATTGCCTGATAAACATTTACTCCGGTTGACACAGTAAGAAGGCCCCAATCAGAGCCTGCAGCTATGTATGATGGTATTGAAAAGAGCAGCGCAGCACCTATGACAGCGCCTATTATCTGCGCAATTATGTAGTTTGCCGCTTCGCTGGCCTTTATTCTCTTTGTAACGAGCATTGCGATTGTAACTGCCGGATTTATGTGGCCGCCCGATATGCCCATTGCCATTGTGACTGCTATTGAAAGCGCAATACCATGTGCAAGGGCTATTGCAAGCAACTGAGTAGAACCGCCCAGAAAGTAGCTGGATATTATTATTGAGCCGCCTCCAAGAAACACAAGAAGGAATGTACCTATTCCTTCTGCAAACATCTTTTGAACAAGCGTTGATTTTTCTGGCATGACAATCAGATAACTTATTACAATTTAAGTTTTATAAACTTAGTGCAGGATTGCTATCTCGTCTTTAATGACAGTTTCATCTTTTGGCAAATATGTGCATCAGTTTTGATCTTATGATATATATTACAAGCACAAATATTACAATAGCCATGAAAATTGTTGTTATGTCTGATGAGGATATAGGCTTTGGTGCGGATGAAAGCACCGCTATCAGACCCGCAGATGCTGAAGGCACCTCAACAGTGCATGTGGAAGGATTCACGGTATAATTAGCCAGCTTCTGCCATGTGCCGTCCACGAACATGTAAGGAGCCACGGAGTTCGATGAGAGGCTGCACGGATAGCTCACATTGACGTCTATGCGGGAGAGCTGCGAATTCGATGATATGTTGAGCACTGATACTGCGTAGAGGCCGGCGGCGAGCTTCACGCTGCCCGACGCATTTGAAATCGTGAGCATTATCCTTGCAGGTGTTTGGGATGCTGAATAGACCTTTATGACTGCGCCTGAATTGCCGAAATTTATAACTGCAGGGATCGTTGCAGATGAATTCGCGGATACGGTTGCAGAAGTGACGCTGTTGTTGAGCAGGGGAGGGATCGTTGAAGTTGTCGATGCGGGAAGAATTGTTGTAGGAATGGAAGTGGTAGTGCTCACAACCGAAGTGGTTGGTATTGAAGTTGCGGGGGCAGTCGTAGGGACGGTCGTGGGCGGGATGGTTGAAGGAGGAGGTGAGGAAGATGACACTCCAGATCC
>JAJZOS010000068.1 GCA_021851985.1 Microcaldota archaeon
ATATTCCGAGTATATAAGCTCGCCTAAGCCCAGGATCTACACCGAAAACGGGTTCATGGTGGATTACGCTTTATGCGATATAAAGAAATATGAGGGCATGGAAATTGAGAGCTTCAAGCTTTCTTACGAGGCCCTGGAAAAGTACTATCTGTCGCACAAGGAAAATCCGCAGCCCGTAGAAAGCTCAAAGGCCAAGGAGCTGGAAGCGAGCATAAGGAAGCAGAAAGAAATAATAGAGCAGACTGCGATGGAGATAAAGGAGCTCAAGCTCAAGGGCGACACCATATACAACAACATGCAGCTGATAAATTCAATAATAAAGATGGCGAGGGAAATGAAGCGCTTCAAGAAGGAAGACATCGAAGAGGCATTCGGCATAAAAGTAAAAGAGGTCAACCTAAAAGACAAGACTGTAACGATTGAGCTCTGAAACTCTGGGATTAAGCACAAAGCGAGTAATAAAATGTTCAAAATAACCTTTTTGGGAACGTCTGGCTCTGCCCCGACAAAAGAAAGAGGGCTCTCATCGGTAGCCCTGCAGCACGAGGGCACAGTCATGCTTTTCGACTGCGGTGAGGGCACGCAGAGGCAGATGCAGCTGTTCGGAGTCAACATATCAAAGGTAAAGCACATATTCATAACGCATGCACACGCCGATCACGTGCTCGGTATAGCGGGGCTGCTAAGGACAATGTCATTATACCACAGGCAGGATCCTTTGACTGTATATTTTCCAGAAGGGCACCAGAACGTAATAGAAAGCCTGATAAAATTCGACAACGCAATAATAGGATTCGAGATAATGCTCAAGGCCGTAAAGCCCGGCACTGTACTGCGCGGCGAGGATTTCTCAGTAAAAGCGTTCAAGCTTAATCATTCGGTCACTTCCTACGGGTACTCATTCGCCGAAAAGGACAAGACAAAATTCATCGCAGAAAAGTGCAGGAAGCTTGGGATAAAAGGAGAGATGTTCAAGGAAATTAGCAAGAAGGGCCATGTCACTATAAAGGGCGAAAGGGTTTATCTGAAAGACGTAACTGAACAAGAGCAGGGCAAGAAGTTCGTATACGCAACGGATACCAGGCCCCTGGCCAGCACGGCTAAGGCTGCACAGAATGCCGACATACTCGTGCACGAGACAACTTACGAAGACAGGCTATCAAAATTGGCAAAGGAGAGAAAGCATTCTACAAGCGCAGAGGCCGCGCAGATAGCCAAGAAAGCCAAAGTAGCAAAGCTCGTGCTTTATCACTTCAGCACCAGATACAAGGATACGTCAATCCTTCTCAACGAAGCCAAAGCCATATTCCCAAATTCGGTTGCCGCATACGACGGCATGTCAATTACCGTAAAATAAGCCATTGCCGGCTAATGCGAAAACTTATAATAGTTTCAAGCAAAATATCCACTGCACGGGCCCGTAGTCGATTGGTAAGACGTCTCCCTGACACGGAGAAGACATGGAGTTCGATTCTCCACGGGCCCACTTACGGATTAATCTACAGTGCCCTTTGCAAATATCCTTGGTGCCTTTTCACGGAGCAGCAGGAAAGTATCTCCTTTTTCCATCGCCAAAGATTTTTCCAAGGCAAAAGTAACCTTATTTCCGTCTACTTTTTCTACCTTTGCCATTGAGTATGAAAAGTTTGATCCCAAGCCGTAAAAGTTTCCAGGAACTAAATCCTCTTTGTTTATCTCTGAAAGCTCAATCTTTGCAGTTATCTTTTTGGATGGCAATATCTGTGCTGCCGACAATATGCTTCCTTTTTCTACCGCATCTGGCTCTATGTTCTTCATGCCTATTCCTATTCTCGTACCTGGTCCTGCTGTTTTTATATCTACGTCCTGACTTTGAAGCGATCTTACAAGAACTTTTTTTCCTGAGCTGTGCCAGAGCTCGTCATGCACATTTATCGTTCCTCTTATTACCACTCCAAGCGCCACTGCACCTATCCCTTTTACGTTAAAAGCCTTGTCTATATCTACTCTGCACGTTTGTGCGGGATTATCATTTTTCCCTATTGAAAGTATGGTCTCGAGAAGCGTATCCCTGTCGCATACCTTGTAATTTGATAATCCTGAATTTTTTATTATGTCGGAATCGGCGTTTTCAGATGTCAGGATTACATTTTTTCCAAGCAGTTTTGAAGCTACTAGCAATTCTCCGAACAGCCTGTCCATGTTTTCTGTTGATAGCACTATTGTTTCTGAAATTGTCAATATTTCCGAAATTGCATAGAATTTGTCTTCTGTTGAAGTAGGCGCAAGAGCCGTTATTACGCTGCCGTCAATGCTCCTGTTATAAAACGTGATGCTGTTCTCAGAGCCCTTCTTGCCTATGAACGAAGCAAGATCTACGCTGTTCGGAACTGCTATTATGTGGTTTGACAATTAGACACCTTACCTGCGTACTTTTCTTTTTCTTGTCTTATTAATCTTATTGGAACTTCTTTTGTACTTGGTGCTTGTATTTGTCTTTGCGGTTTTATGCCTTTTTGAAACTCTTTCCAGTTTCTTAACTCTTTTTGCATTCTTGCCGTGGCCGAAGCTGAAAAAGCCGAACCATAAAAGCAGTATGCCTATGAATTCAGAATAGTATAAAAATTCTGGAATTGCAGCGATGTAAAGCGTTCCAGCGATGCTTACTACTACAGTTCCAGCAATTATGCTAAGCATTTTTTTGTTTTTCGACCTGCGGTAAGAAAGCGCAGCCACAACTATCAATATGAACGCAGCTGGGAAAGTGCCAAGCGAAGAAACTGTTACTACCGACAACGGAAGAGGCCCATAAACCACATATGTTATTATCAGGTTTTTTATTGCAGAAGCCTGAAGCGCAACTACCATCGCTACGTCAATGACCAATATATAAGCGAGATATGTAACTTTTATCTTATCGCTTTTTATTAAGCATAAAGAGCCCATTGCAAGAGACTCTACAAGAAATACCACAAGGAAAAGATATATGTCTATCAAAGCTTCATTGTACAGGTTCAGGGAAAAGACGCTCTCCAGAAGTACGGCAACTGTGAATATCCACAATCCTAGCGACCAAAACCCAAAGCTTTTGACCTCCTTGTTGTTTTTCCACTTGTAAGTCATGAAGGCGGCGAGCAGCGCACTCAGCACTGCTATTATGATTGTCGAAACGAATACTATAATTTCCAAACTTTGCATTAATAACTACCTGTTGTGCTTTGTGCTTTCTTTATATAACTAACGTAAACCATAAAAACCAATGATATTACCAATATGGCGCCTCCGATCGGCGTTACGAGATTAACGTAAAATGCCATTGGGCCTGAAGCCAAATAACTGTTTATGTCAACGGCGCCTCCGAGCAAGTAAGGGCTCTGCATAAATCCAAAGAAATTGACTGCAAGAAGGAACCACAGCACTGCTACATATTTCGCATATTTTTTCCTGGAATAATAAAGGTAAAGCCCTACTGCCAAAAGCACCAGCAATCCTATCAGGTAGGGCAGACCAGGGCCCAACGCTGCTGAAAACAGGTATCCTGTTGCGGAGCGGGTTGCTATTGCAATCGCAACTATGCCTAGCACAGCAGCAAGCCCGGTAAACCATCTGTACTCACGCACGTCGAAAAATACTGCGGCAACGAAAACGGAAAGCAGCGCTATCCCCACAAACATTAATATATTGAACGAGTTTGCGAACATCTTAAGCATATTTATTGAATATGCGGATGCGTTTATGCCTATCCCGCTTATTCCAGAGTCGAGAACCGAGATGGCGATAAATGCTACTACTAATGTGGCTATTGCGTATACGTGCAGATAACGTTTTTCTGAGCGTTTGTCTCCCATATATTCGCTATACGAAAGGAAGGCATTCCTCAGTATAAAAAATATAGCTGCAACAAGCAGCGGAACCACGAAAACAGTACCTACTAGCATCAGTAGCGATGGTACCGTAGCTTCAAGATTTACTAGGTAAAATACTGCAAAAGTCCCGGTAACCTCCCACAACGGCATAAGGAAACGCTTCATCCTGTCCTTGTGCTTGTCATATTCTAGCAGCATGGTAATGGCTATTCCAACTTCAAGCCCGAACAGCGTAAGGAAAACGGAAAATATCAGGTAATTTATTGAAAACATTATGCTCATTTTTACACCTGTTCTTTCGATACTGGCCTGTCCCTGAGCAGCCTTTTTATCACCAATACTGTGAATGGCAATACTATGAGATAGAACGCCACGAAGAATATGGCCAACGGTATTATTGAAGGCGAAGTGTTGGCCGCTTGGGAAACGAGGAGCACGTTGTAGACTATCCATGGCTGCCTGCCTATCTCAGCGGTAGCCCATCCCAGTTCCAGAAGGAATACGCCTACAACAGCAGCTATGATTAGTAGCATAAGCATCCATTTCCTGTCGAATGGGTGCATTTTGAATATCAGCATTAAGAATACGACCAGCATAAAGAGCCCGAATCCGAATCCAAGCCCCACTATGGTATCAAACATGAAATGAACTATCAGCGGAGGCCAGGTGCTTTTTGGATAAGAAGATAGGCCGGGCACAGATCCGTTAACGCTTCCGGTTGCAAGGAAGCTCTGCAGCCCGGGTATGCTGGCTATAACTCCGGTTATTGTGCCGTTGGAATAGAATCCTCCGAGCAGCTCGGGTGCGTGCGTAGTCGGATAAAGGTCAAGCTCCATCGCCGCATATTTCTCGGGCTGGAAGCTGTAAAGACCGGATATTGAAAGTATTCCGGTTATGACTGCGAAGAACGTTGCTATGAGCGTAAGGCTGAATGCAATGTTCAATCCCTTCCTGTAATGCAATCTTTCGTCTCCCTCGCTTTTCAGCATTCTGTAAGCGAAATACAATATGAATATGAAGCCGCCTGCAAAGTATGACGTAGATACAACGTGCGCTACTTCTACCAATGTAGAAGGCGTTGCAAGGACTGCCAGAGGATACACGTCGGCTATTATGCCACTTTTCAAATATTCGGGTATGTTGAAGCCTACCGGCGTATTCATGAATGCATTCAACATCGTTATGAATACAGCTGAAAGAACAGCGCCCAAGGCTACGAGAACGCCGGTAAAAGCGTGTACATAGCGATTTTTGAACTTGTCCCATGAATATACGTAAACCCCAAGGAATATCGCTTCCAGGAAGAACGCAAAAACCTCTATGTAAAGCGTAAGTATTGCGACATGCCCAACCAAGACCATGAATTTAGGCCATAAGAAAAGCAGCTCAAGCGCCACAAGAGTTCCCGAAGCGGTGCCAACTGCGAAGAAGACTATCAGCATGGTTGTAAGCCTTTTAGCTATCCTGGT
>JAJZOS010000007.1 GCA_021851985.1 Microcaldota archaeon
TGTGAAGCAGATTTAACATATTGGATTTAAGGGTAATAAATACAAGCGGAATCGATGTGCCTATAAATCCAACTTACTACAATGATCTTTGGTATTATACAGATAATTCACACACTTCCTTGGCAAGGTATACTCAATCAAGTCCATTCGGTTATCCTCCATTTGGCTGGATTATATCCGCAAACATAACAAGTGGTGCTGATGCTCAAGAAATAATAAATTTATGCAATCCAAATACGCTTGAAGTTGCTCAAGGATTCTCAACAACTCGTCAAGCTGGATTTTCTAGCTCTACCCCTTGCTATTCTCCAGATCCGACATATCCCGGCTCTCTAAGCCCAATTGGTCCAGAAATGCTATCTTGGAGCTGCTATCCTGGCGCAGTTCCTGGCATCTCAATTACTCTATTCGGAACAGGGCATCATGCTTGCGGCCCAGTTCCACTCATCGATACTGGCTTTTCAGTTTCATACAACAACACAGCTTCACTATACATTAGGTCTAGATATGACATACAAAACAATGGAGGGTCTTCAATACAATATGCAAATGGCTATGGCGAATTAATAACTGCAAGCCTAAATCCGCAGAACTATACCAAACAGATTGGAGGTCTGAATCCATCACAAGCGACTTATAATTGCTATACTTATGATCAATACTCTTCCGGAACATGCACATACAATCCAAATGTAGAAAATTTAATGCCTCCAGTCTACATTTTGCCAAACCCATTCCAGTTTGACGAAAATATAGGTGGATATCAGGCTTATACTCTTGATACTTTGGCAGGCTCTGGACTGGCCGGGCTTGGCGGCGGCTCCGGAAGCGGGTCCGGATCTTCTTCAAGCTGTACCCCACAGGATATAGAAAATTCAGGGAGTGGGAATGGGGGAAACGGGAACTGTGCATCAGTCATATCTAATGCAGCTCAGAGCCTTCTCAGCCAATTCCAGTCAAGTGCTCCTTCAACACTAAATATAAATTACCAGCCACAGACGCTTCCTCCTCTCGGAACCGAACTTCAGAGCATACTCTCTGGATACATCGTATTTCCATATTCATATACTTATGCTGAAACGTTCAATGTACAGTATCAGAAACCATCACTGTTAAGTCTCTGTACTGGTCCTGCCCCACAAAATCAACAATCTACTTCAACCCAAACCGTATATACATATGCTACCACGCCTCAGATAAACTCCAACCAGCAGGTTGCGCAGATCAACGGCGGCGATGCATATGCGCAATCTGAGATAAATACTTCGCAGTACTATGAGGCAAATCTTTCAACTGTCATACTCCCGAGCCAGCTTCTCTATTCGATACTCTCTAACAGGCAGTTCGGCACAATCTACATAAATTCAACGACGTCTGCGCAAACAAATTCACAACTCCCAATAAACGCCATAAATTTCTACACCTACGGTTCAGATACATATGTGCAGGGAAAACTTCCGGGATACGAGACCATATCAGTGCAAAACATGCCATATGCTTGCACAGGAGTCTCATGCATACCTCCTGAGCTTGCAAAATCCAATCCCTCATATCCTGTCAATGACCTGTTCTCTGCAACTCCGACAAACAAGCTTTACATTGCGCTTTTCAACTGGTTCAAATACCCTACAAGCGCAATCTCGCTCAACCTGCTCATGACTGGAAGAGATCCTGCCGCCCTTCCTAATTTCCAAGCATTCGGATACCACAGGCTTGTGTTTGTATACGATGACCAGTTCAACAATATTGTCTATATGCCTCTTGACGTAGATATATCAAACATAACCCAAATAACTAACTTCAATGTTGTGCCTTCTGTAAACACCCTTAATACAAACGAGACCACGTTATATGCAAATGGCATAGTTTCATGGACACCGCCTCTTTCAACAACTCCAATCCCTCTATCTAGCGGAAACGTATATCTTTACTACGACACTAATCTAAATACAATAGGATATAATTCTGTTGAAGATCCTGTAGATGCGCAGTCGTGCGCATTCAACAGCATAAGATCAAGTAGCGATAGCGGATGCACGCTTGCAAATCCAATAATTGCAGGGCTTCAATACAATCCAAACTACCTTTTCCCAGACGGCTCCCCTTCTATAACGCCAAATGTGATAACGTACAATCCATCATACAATGGCATGAATACATGCTCTCCTCCGGCAAACAGTCTTCTTGCGCCTATAACGCAAAGCTATACCCTCTGCAACATAAATAATATGGGACCTGGCCAAAATCCTCCTGCGCAATGCCCTGCAACTGCCCAGGGCCTTACACAATACTGCTATCCGTTCACTTCCAATGGGCTTGGAATATGCACAAGCCAGCTTGGCCTCTTTGCAATAGCGCCTGTATACCCTGGAGGCCAGTTCGGCGCAAATGTGGTTGCATGCGGCACAGGCTATGCAAAGATAACTGCAGTATACTATGGTACACCTCCTACGCAGCCGATACAGGCAAAGCAATCCCCTATAAGTGAGGCTGCAAACCCAAGCAGCTCTCAGTCAGTCACATTCAACGCATTCAGCTACACATGGTCACCAACAGAGACCGGCACAACCGTGCCGATAGGATCGATACTGCTTTCAATAGGCAACTTCGACGCATTAATAATGCTTCTTTTGGGCATCTCAATAATCGCGCTCTCTTTGGTATTCAAGGGCAGGCTTAATAAAAGAGCCAAGTCCAGAGCTGAACGTAGGAGGGCTAAAGGATAGTATTTAATATCAAATCCGCTACAATTACATTGGTGTGTAAAATGCCTGCTCCAGACTTTAAAGCTCCCGTTAAGGAAGCAAATATCACGTCAAGTGTTGAGAGACAAGGGGATCCTGCAGCGCAAATAATCAACCCCGCAATCAAATCCGCCCTTGAGGAAGCTACTATGAAGCACATAGCTCAGGACTACGGAAGGATTTCAAGTCTAGTCGACAAAATAAAATCAGAAATGCAAAAAAATCCGTCACTTAATGAGAAGAACTTTAAAGAAGAGAACAATGAAATAGATAAGCTTATGAGAGATTCCTTCTTTACACTTAATGTGTTCAAGAATGACGTAGATGCTGGGTGGGTTGCAGAAATGAAGAAGAAGTTAAATGAGTCTGTAGAAAAATTATGCGGTGAAACATACGGGCGTAAGGCGTATTATGTAAACATAGCCAATACCGATAAAATGAGTGAAAAGCTCAGGGAAGAATTTGATAATGTCGATTCAATGCACAAGATACTCATTGATCTCGAAGTCAATTTTGGCAAGAGCCTTATCAAGGAGCTGAACAAGGTTGGTATAATGTTGGGTGCCATTGCGGCAAAAATGGAATCAATAAGGATTCTTATGAGAGTCAATATGGCTGCAGGAGAACCTGCTGCGGAATCTGCTCCGACATATGCCCAAAACAGTGTCGAAGAAAAAAGTACAGATGCCAGTGCCGATAATGTAGCCCAGACAACAGCGGATTTTTCGGATCAGGTGCAGTAGACATGGGATGTAGCATGAGAATGTAAATTCTCAATACAAAAGGCAGCGGAACGGATATTGGTCAACAAATAAAAAAAAACAAAATCGAAGGAACTACTCTTCTTCGAAGTCGTCGTCGTCCTCAAATTCCTCTTCATCGAAGTCGTCGCTTTCTTCTTCATCTTCTGATTCGTCGTCTTCAAATTCTTCTTTTGCCATGGTTTTCCACCAGATAATTCCTTAATATTTAAGCAACCTTTTAATAGAAAACTATATAAACCTTTTTTATACCGCGATTTACGGATATAAACAAAACATATTTAATGAATCGCAGGATATTTTATCTAGGGGCTTGTGGCTCAACGGTAGAGCGACCGCTTTGCATGCAGGTTTAAGCCTGCCAATAAGGCGGTAGGTTTCGGGTTCGAATCCCGACAAGTCCATCTACATGCCGATAAAAAGGCGACAAAATGAAAATGAAGCGAGATTGTCCGGATTTTCTATTCAAGAAGCTATCTGGATCTAATTCAGTAAATGCAGTAGATCTGATCAATAAAATAATAATGCATGGCGACGAGTCTTTGCAGATGAAGCTCATAGACGATTACAAAGAAAAACTTGATATTCTTTCCGGAACGGGGTGGAGGGAACTTGCAGCCAACGGCACTAATGGGGTAAAAATCCGACTTATTAGGGATTACCAAGAAAAGCTTGACAACAATTCCGGCGCAGGCTGGTATAACATAATAAAAAATGGATCTGAAGCAATACACATGCTGCTAATAAGTGAGTGCCAAGACAAGCTAAATTCAGGAGGTACAAGGCGCGGATGGCAGCTCCTTTATGAATATGGCAATGATGCCGTAAAGGACGAGATAGAAGTATTGATATGGGTAAACCGCAAATGATCCTGTAATTTTACGAATTCAGCATTTCTTTTCGATATCTGTTTTTGTGTGTGGCGTACGTGAAATGCCGTAATGAAGTTGTTGTGCGGAAAAATGTGGTTAATTGGGCGGCAGTTCCAGTCAATTAATCTACTCCAGCCAAACAAGCATTTAGTAGCAATTTGTACTTACAGAATCTATATTTCGAAGAATCTGAGAAGTTCGGATATTTCATTCTCCATTACGAATCTCCACACTATGGACTTGAACTCTTCCGGTTTTTGGTAATGGGGGGCGTGCGTGCATCCATCTATTATGGCTACTCTTGCGCCCCTAACTTTTGATGCTGCATTTTTAACATCCTCGGCAGACACAAAAGGGTCTTTTTCCCCAGTTACAATAAGGAGCTTTATCCCTGTGTCATTCAAGGTGCTTATTGATTCGCTGTAATCCGTTTTGAATCCCCTATTCCTTGATTTAGCTTCATCTGCAAGAAATTCATAGAAGGCTTTTTGCACTCCCTCCTTATTCACCATTTTTATCCCTTTTTTTATGTATTCTTCTTTCTCTTCATCCTTCAATACTGAAAGAATTGCGCCTACTATTTTATTGTGGCGATGCAGGAATTTTATTCCTTTGTCGCTGAGTTTCGGAAATCTTGCCATGAACCTTATTGGTCCTGGCGCGTCTATTTTGGATAGTCCGTAAGGGCCTACAAGCACCAAGGAATGTACACGATCAGGATTTTTCATGGAGAATCCCAAAGCTATACCGCCGCCCATCGATGCCCCTATCATGTTCGTTTTTTCAATCCCCATCACATCCATGAAATCCTTTACGAAGTTCAGGTAATATTCCTGCGTGCATCTTGATGGATTTTCACTTGCGCCATAGCCTGGAAGATCTGGTGCAATTACCTTGAAATTTTTAGAAAAAGACTCAATCATTGAATTATGCAAGGACCACGTGGAGAATGCAGTGGAATTCAGCCCGCCATGGATAAGCAGCATGTAATTTTTGCCTGAACCTGCCTCAAGATAATTGACCTTCACCCCGTTTATTATTATATTCTTCTCTTCGATACTCTTGTTTTGAAGCTTCTCTTCAATACTGCGCTTTGCTGTGGTAGTATCTGGGTTATTGCTGTGTACTGTTGGTTTCTGCTTATGTAAAAACATGTTTACCGCTTAATTAAGCTGGCCATGATAAATAAATCCTTTTCCTGCAAAATCAGGGTTTTGTCATGAAAATGTGCAAAGGAGTTATCTTCAGTATTATCCTATCCCCATGCTGTCTGTAATTTGCGCCTACATATCTCTGCGATAGCATATCTATATGTTCCTCCGAGCCTTCCTTTGTCATCTCAGTGACGTTGCCCCTTATGAATATTGCATTGTACGGATCGTCAATATCAAATACGCTCAGGGCGACGCGCGGATCCCTTCTAACATTAATCGTCTTTACCCTGTTTTCTGTGGTATTTATCAGTATTGTATCCCCATCGTGATCAACCCATGTAGTAGTCACATGCGGAGAGCCGTCCTTCATCAGTGTAGCTATATTCGCAAAGTTCTTCCCTTCAAGAAGCTTCTTTGCCTTTTCAGATAATGTTTGCATTTTGTCACCGTGTGTTAATACATCATATTATTAAAGATCCTTTATTGCTCCTATAGCAATATCTATTGCGTCTTCTATTCCGGCGTGAAGCCTAAATTCTTTTTTTACCATATTGTCTACAACTGCAAGCACCGCTCCGGTATTGATGCCATATATTCTACCTATTGTGAAAAGGGCCGACGCTTCCATTTCAAAACACAGTACCCTAGCTTTTTGCAGGTCTTCAACCAGATTCTTTGTGTTATTAGGGAAATATCCGTTGAATCCTGGCCTTTTCTGTCCCCCGTAAAAAGAATCTGTCGAAGCCGTTATTCCAACCTCAAAATTTTTGCCCAACTTTGATGCAGATTTTTTGAGCGCTATGACTGTTTCTGGATTTGCCGCAGCCGGATACTCCGTCATTATATATTGTTTTGATGTTCCCTCAAGCCTTACTGCAGCATCTGCTATTATCGCTGCCCCCGGGCGTATTTCCTTCTGTATTGCCCCGCATGTTCCGACTCTTATCATTGTCGTGACCCCAAGCCGTGCAAGCTCCTCTATGGCAATGCCTGTTGAAGGGCTGCCTATCCCTGTTGATATGGCAATGACGTATTCGTCTCCAACATATCCTCCGTATGACGTATATTCTCTGTTTACTGCAAGCTTCTCTGCATTCTTAAAATGATTTGCTATTAACGGCACCCTTCCTGGATCTCCAGGCATAAGTGCTATTCTTCCAACATCTCCTTTTTTAAGCCCTATATGGTAAAGTGCGCCTCCATGTCCGGTAGGATTATCAGGATCTACTGATTCAAATTTCGATTTTGGCATATTTGTTTATTCAGGAAAAAGAATTAATACTTATACATTTTGCCAGATGTTCAATATGCGGTAGTTGTCCTTGGATATCTCGGCCTGACGTTGGGTTTTAATATATATAGGGTATAATATAACTCAGTTATATTTGTGGTTACAATGGTTAACGGATATGTAAGAGCATCCAAAGAGATCGTACCATCTGTAAGGATTGCGATGGCTTTGGAACTGAGCAGAAATTATAATCTAAGCGAAGAGAGGATCGCAGGGATTCTCGGCGTTACGCAGGCAGCAGTAAGCAAATACCTTAATGGCTCTTATTCAGATAAAATCAGGGATTTAATCAAAAATTTCGATGAATCCGAGATTAAAAAATTCTCGGCTAAGATTGCTGCAGGAGAAAAAGACGAAGTTAACAAGTACATATGCTCTTTATGCGCTTCTCTGAACCAGTTTGGCTGCGCATTTTCATCACTTAATAAGATCAGGGTGTAATCAGATGGTAAATGAAGGATTAGAAGAGGTAGTTGAGAGAAACGAATATATTGAAAAGTACGGCTTTTATCAGGACGTTGAGTATGAAGATTTTCCAAAGGGGCTTTCTGAGAATGTAGTGCGTATGATTTCAAGAATAAAAAATGAACCGGAATGGATGCTTGAAAAGAGAATTGCGGCATTCAATATATTCGAGAGTAAGCCTACTCCTTCATGGGGTGCGGATCTAAGCAAAATAAATTATGACGATTTCTATTATTATATGAATCCTAATGCCAAGGAGGCTAACAAATGGGAAAACGTGCCTGACGATATAAAGCAGACATTCAATAAATTGGGGGTCCCAGAAGCCGAAAGGAAATTCTTTGCCGGAGCAGAGGCGCAGTTTGATAGCTCTGTAGTTTATTCGCATATAAATTTGGAGTTGGAGAAGCTCGGTGTAATATTTACTGATACGGATACTGCAGTTAAAAAATATCCCGATCTTATGAAAAAATATTGGGGCAAAGAAGTGCCTGCAAATGACAATAAGTTTGCAGCATTGAATACCGCTACTTGGTCAGGAGGCAGTTTCATATATGTGCCAAAAGGAGTCAAAGTACCCATGCCACTCAATGCATATTTTAGGATAAATGCAAAGAATTCTGGCCAGTTTGAAAGGACGCTTATAATAGCAGATGAAGGTGCAGATGTTACCTATCTGGAAGGATGTACTGCTCCGGTATATGCTGCTAATTCATTGCATGCAGCTGTAGTTGAACTTGTAGCCATGGAAAATGCACATATAAGGTACGTTACCATACAAAATTGGTCCAAGAATGTCTATAATCTTGTAACCCAGCGTGCACATGCAGCCAAAAATGCCAGAGTGGAATGGATAGATGCCAACATAGGGAGCGGGATAAACATGAAATATCCTTCCATAATGCTGCAGGGTGAAGGCTCGCGTGGCGAAGTAATTTCCATAGCAATTGCCGGTGATGGGCAGATACAGGATTCTGGAGGCAAGATATACCATCTTGCGCCCCATACAACTTCGAAGATCATATCGAAAAGCGTGTCAAAGGGCACAGGCGTTACAACATTCAGGGGTCTGCTTCATGTTGCAAAGAATGCCGAGGGCGCTAAATCGCATGTATCATGCGATGCTCTCCTGCTTGATGAAAATGCCAAAACAAATACTTACCCTTATAATCAGATAAACAGGAGCGACGCAGTGATAAGCCACGAGGCTAAGGTGGGAAAAATAAGCGATGATGAGATATTTTACCTTATGTCCAGGGGAATTTCAGAAGATGATGCTACTGCAATGATAGTGCTCGGTTTTATAGATGACCTAACAAAAGTGCTTCCGGTTGAATATTCATTGGAGTTGAAGAGACTAATAAAATTGGATACTAGCAAAGGAGTCGGTTGATTTTTTAGGTGACTTGAAGTGTATACTTATAAGGAATTTGTAGATGAAGCCAATGCATATTATAGATCCCTGCCAATCGAAACTAACGAAATTTACAAGAAATATTATGTGAATATCAAGCTTGACGGATTTGGTGCAGAAGATGAAGTCGATATAAACAAGAATGAGTCTGAAACTGAATTATTGGCATTGGATATTGCAGAGAAAACAAAAATAAAATTCAATGCAATAATATCAGACCATTCAGTAAAAAGTTTTGATAAGGATTTAAAAATATCGGATTCAGAGAGCGTTGGGATAGCATCGCTTACCGATAAAATGTTTAAAAGCTCTGAAGACAAGCTTGCCGCATTTTCAAATGCAAATTCAAACCGCTTCATCTTTATAGAGTTAGGCGATTCGGAGCACAAGAAAGTAAATCTTTTATTTGTAAACAGGTGCAGTCTGAATGTGCAGGTTATGGTCAAAACCGGAAAGAAATCTGATTTAACCGTACTGGAATTCTTTGCATCTGCTTCAGATGCGGATTCTCTTGTAACAGCGCTTCATGAAACAAATATCGGGGAGGATTCCAATGTGGAAATCAACATGGTACATAATGAAAACGACAGAGTGAATATAGTTAACTTATACAAGGCGCGCCTGCATGACAGATCAAAGCTCAAAGCAAATTTCGTGTACAGTGGAGGCTGTGCCACAAAAACACGCACGCATGTAGACTCTGATGGAATAGACAGCAATGCTGAAATAACAGAATTTGCATTTGGAGCTGAAAACCAGCGATTTGATATAAGCACAGCCATAACAAACAAAAAGCGGAGGAGCGCTGCCATCCTTGATTCTGGCGCAGTTCTTGATGGCTCATCACAATGCATGCTTAAAGGATTCGCCAAAGTGGAAAATGGCACTAAAGGGTGCCTTTCAAGAATAACTGAAAGAGGCATCCTCTTAAGTAAGGATGCACATATAGATGCGCTTCCAGACATGTCCATAGATTATAGCGACGAAGTAAAAGCTACGCATTCAGCGGCAACTTCACCGATAGATGAAGATGCGCTTTTCTACCTGCAGTCGCGCGGTCTTGAGGAAAAAGTAGCAAAGAGAATGTTCATAATTGCATTTGTATCAAAATATGTATCAAAGATGAATGACGGAATTTCAAGCGAAATTGCTATGTCAATTATTTTGGACAGGCTTGAAGGCGGAATACCCGGCAATATTCCCGGAATTACTGCAAATAAAATATGGAAAAGTAGGTGAAAACATGATATTGGAGATAAAGAATCTATATGCGGACGCAGAACGCAGAAGCGTTTTAAAAGGAGTGAATCTGAAAATTGGCGGCGGCGAATTGCATGTGCTTATGGGCCCAAACGGTTCAGGAAAGACCACGCTTGCCAAATCAATTATGGGCCATCCTGGCACCAAGATTACTGATGGCGAGATAATTGCAGACGGCAAAAGAATTAATGAGATGCCGGTAAATGAGCGTGCGAAGCTTGGAATATTCATGCAATTCCAAAATCCAATTGAGATAGAAGGGCTTGGAATAATCAATTTCCTTAATTCTGCGAGAGGGGCGATCAGTGCGCCCAAGCTAGGCTACCGTGAATTCATGAGTGAGATAAAAAACAATTCGGAAAGCCTGAAGCTAAGGGAAGATCTCATAGGAAGATCCTTGAACTACGGATTTTCTGGAGGCGAAAAGAAGAAGATGGAGATACTCCAAATGTCAATATTAAATCCTAAGATTGCAATACTCGACGAACCCGATTCTGGGCTTGATGTTGATGCAGTAAGGGTGGTTGCAGATAACATAAATAGATTCAGGGAAAAAAGCAATGCCGGCATTCTTCTAATAACCCACTATAGCAGAATACTTAATTATATGAATCCACAGTACATACACGTTATGACCGACGGAAGAATAGTCAAAGAAGGCGGAAAGGAGTTGATTGAGGAGATAGAGAGGGAAGGATATAAACCGGAGGTACAGTAGCAATGATCAATACTGATGAAATAAGGAAGGATTTTCCTATCCTTAACTTGAAGAAAAACGGAAAACGGCTTGTATATCTGGATAGCGCAGCTACTTCCCAGAAGCCAATGCAAGTAATAAATGCCGTTTCTGATTATTATCAAACGTATAATGCCAACATACACCGCGGCATGTATGACATATCTGTAAAGGCTACAGAGGAATATACCAATTCCAAGGAGCTTGCTGCTGATTGGATAAATGCTGGCTCATACCGGGAAATAGTATATGTCCGGAATGCTACCGAAGCCATAAACATCGTTGCTTTGTCATGGGGCAATGAAAATATCAAGGAAGGGGACACAATACTCATAACTACAATGGAACATCACAGCAACATAGTTCCGTGGCAGATGCTTGCTGAGAGGAAAAAAGCACATCTTGAATATGTAAAGCTTAACGAGTCTAAATTTATAGATATGGATGACTACAGGGAAAAGCTTAAAAAAAATCCTAAAATAGTTGCATTTACCCATGTTTCCAACGTGCTTGGCACTGTCAACCCTGCAAAGGAAATGGTTGAGCTTGCACATTCCAATGGTGCGGTAGTTCTCGTCGATGGCGCACAGGCCGCACCACATATCGGGGTTGATGTAAAGAATATAGATTGCGATTTCTATGCCTTTTCAAGCCATAAGATGCTTGGGCCTGCAGGAATAGGTGTACTTTATGCAAAAGAAGATATTCTGGAAAACATGCCTCCGGTACTCGGTGGAGGCGACATGATAAGGAGCGTGAATTTTGATAAATCTGAATGGAATGAGCTTCCGTGGAAATTCGAAGCTGGAACATCTAATATAGAGGGTGGTATAGGATTCGGAGCTGCAATAAAATATCTCAAAGGTGTAGGGATAAAAAACATCGAAACGCATGAAAACACAATTACCATGTATGCACTTAAAAGGCTTGCAGATGTAAAGGGCGTGAGCATTTTTGGTCCAGGAATGGAAGAAATAAATAAAAGGATAGGGGTAATATCCTTCAAGATTGACGGGGCGCATCCGCATGACATCGCTACCATATTCAACAGCGAAGGCATTGCAATAAGAGCGGGCCACCACTGTGCAATGCCTCTCGTAAGAGAGCTTCTTTCAGAGAATGCAGTTGCAAGAATCAGCTTTTACATATACAACACGCAGGAAGAGGTAGACACAGTTATAGATGCAATAGCTAAAGTTAAAGAAGTCCTAAGGCTCAACAAACAATGAATATTTATTGTAATGCCTTCCTCGGATTAAAACCCGAGGCCTCCCTCCTGATTGATTGTTTTGATACTGAGGTATGCTTTTGGTTCAGCTACATTGTTTGCAGTGCCTTCTGCACAGTATTGGCAACAGTCTCTGCGAGTGTTACTTATCTTCTGTCTGTTGATAGTTCTTTTATCCTGTTATTCGCTGCGTTTTTGCTTATGTCCAGCCTTAGGTCTCATTTTTCGCAGCAGGCGCGCGGATATGAAAATCAGATCCAAAACAGTAAGACTGTTGATTGCGGGCTGATTGATCTCAGTGCCTAAGCGCAGTTGTTCCCAGATTTCTTGACCTGACATAGAGTTTTTAAATATTTGAAGGAAGTATCTGATTCTATGCCAAATGCCAATGAAATAGGGTTTGACCTTGATGAAAATCTTAATTTCAAATACTCTACAATAAGAATAGAAGGAAATACATTGATTATAGGAGAGAAGGGAAATAAGCCGAAATTTGTGTTAATATCCGAAATAAAGCACTCGGAGGTTGAACAGGGCATTGGGATATGCCGTCTTTTGCTTTATATGAGGAACGGGAAGGCAGTTGAAGCGGCATATTTTACTAAGGGCAAGCTGGCTGATGCAATTGCATTTTCAGAAGTCTTGAATAAGAGGATCAATGGGGATTCGGCAAACATAAGCTTTGCAAAGGAGACAAAGAGAGAGGAAGAAAAGCTAGGTACTCTGCTTTGGTTGTACGGATTTCTTAATGAATATAGAGCAACGCTTGCATTCGGCGTATTGCTGTCAATAGCCCTTACGCTGCTGAATCTTCTCCCCCCATATGTGCTTGCAGTACTAATAGACAATGTTATTTTGTCCCATTCGCATTCCATAGCGCTTTTTTATGAGCTAATAGGGGTATTGGTAGCGTCATATGTCTGCGTTGCTCTCGTTACGGTAGGCCAAAATTACATATTGAATAAAGCAGGATACCTTGTAATAAACGATCTCATAACCACAGTGTACAGGCATGTCACCTCGCTCTCGTCGTCATTCATAGACCGGATGCCAAGCGGAAGGATAATATCGAGATTGACAAGTGATGTGGGCAATGCGCAGTGGCTGATGATATGGGGCGTGCCGACCCTTGCAACAAACTTCCTTACATTAATCGGAATAGGTTCGATACTTTTCATAATCAACGCACAGCTTGCTGTCTATGTGCTTATACCAGTACCATTCATACTTGCCGCGCTGGTAAGCTACAGGAAGAGAAGCCACAGATTTTATCATAAAAACTGGAGAAGGAGCGCAGATACGACTGCTTTGATAGCTGATACTCTGAATAATCATTTCATAATAAAGTCTTTCTCAAAGGAAGAGTTTGAAAACAAGCGTCTAGGCGAATATCTCAAGAAGCATTATAATTCGCAGATAGAAGTAGTTAAAATGAATTTGAATTACTGGCCGGTTCTCGGATTTATAACTGCAGCGTCAAGCGTGATAATATGGTGGATCGGAGGCAATGAGGTTATAGCGGGCGTGCTGCCTCTTGGAGTGATAACCGCGTTTGTTGCTTACATAATCCAATTTTACGCCCCAATAAACAACCTGAGCAACGTGATTCCCTTCATACAGAGGGGGATAACATCTGGAGATAGGCTTAGGGAAGTCCTTAATACGGAGCTTGACGTCAAAAATTCCGAGAATGCCATAAAGCCTAGTCTTATCGGGGACATAAAATTCCAAAACGTGAATTTCGGGTATGAAAAGTTCAATCCAGTAATAAAAAACATGAATATACAGATTCAACGCGGTGAAAAAATAGCTCTTGTAGGTAGAAGCGGGTGCGGAAAATCTACCATGTCAAAACTGCTTATGCGGTTTTATGATGTGGAGAGTGGCTCCATAAAGATAAACAGCGCAGATGTCAAGGAGGTGGATGTAAATTATCTTAGGGACAGGATAGCGTATGTGCCCCAGGATGTCACAATGTTTGATGATAGCGTGGCATACAATATAGCATACGGAACTAACAGGCAGGTAAGATTGATAGATGTGATAGCTGCATGCAAGGCAGCAAAGATACACGATGAGATACGTGCCATGCCTTTTATATATGATACAAATCTTGGAGAGAGAGGAAGCGCTCTTTCAGGAGGCCAGAAGCAAAGAATGTCCATAGCACGCGCCATCATAAAGATGCCAGATATAGTAATAATGGATGAGGCCACTTCAAATCTAGATTTCATAAGCGAACAGGAAGTATATGGCGGCGTTCTCAATCTGTCTAAAGGCAAGACTACAATATTCGTGACGCACAATCTTCACGAGGTGCTTGGATCCGACAGGGCGATAGTTATGGAAAACGGGATAATCATAGAAAGCGGAAAGCCCATGGACCTTATAAAAAAGAAGGGTGCGCTTTACAGGATTTTCAGGGATCAGATAAAAAGCCAGAATTATTTAAATTGGAATGCCCGCGGCTCCAACAAATTCCAGTCTCTTGAAGGTTACCTAAAAGGCAAGATCATAAAAAATTACAAAGATGTGGCGATTCATTCAGGATCTACGAAAAGCAGGGTGAATTTGAAGATAAGTAATAGGATCATGAAAGATCTTTGCCCAATCCCCTATTTTCCTGTATCTGACCCTCATTTTATAGCTCTCTGCTACAACAAAGGCGATGAAGTCCTATTCATAGAGGATTATAGAAAGCTGGATTCTAGTTCTGCAAAAATCATTGAATATGCGATTAATTACTCATTCTTTTCTCCATCGGTAAAAAGCGTAAAGGGAATAAACATACGCGGTGATGAGATAGAATGGACCGTAGTTACCGATAAAGGAGTCCTGAGTGTCAACACTCCCTCCAGGAGGAATGTTCTCGTATTGAAGGATAAGGTAGTGCTTTTTGGAAAGGACGGAAACATTTACAATATATGGTTAAACAGGATCGACGCCAGGTCACTAAAACTCGTCAATGAAACCGTCTGAATTATGTCATTCTTTCTTTAGGATGCATGCGATTATATCCTCAAAGCTTATGTGTAATTTTTTCTGAGCTTCTATATTCAATCCAAGATCGTCAAAGTTTTTAAGCAGGGAGTCCATGTCGCTCAATGAGCTGTATACTAAGAGTATCCTTCCGTAATCTTTAATGTGTTTCAGCGCGGCATTAATGAAATTGATTGAAACTTCTATCCCTCCTTTGCCTCCGTACCATGATTCTGACAGCTGAATCTTATCGTTTTCTGCCAGGTATGGCGCATTGAATATTGCAAAATCGAAAGATCCATATATATCTGCAAAAAGGTCGCTCTTTATGAATGTGCATTTGGCTTGTATTATATCCTTGTTTTCAGCCGCATTTTCCCTGCTCAGTTCTATTGCATATTCGTTTATATCTGCAAATACAACGCTTTTTACATTTGGGTGCTTTGCCGCAACAAGCCCGAGTATTCCTGTCCCGCAGCCCATGTCTATGACAGCCGTTCCGTCACCAAATTTAGGTATTTCTGATTCTATCAGCTCCGCCGCAAGGAGCGAGTCTTCTGCAACAGGATACACTCTGCTGTTGGTTTTTATTTCTAAGCCTAGATACTCCATCTGATCCCGACCAATTGATTCGTCCTATGATATTTTTAATTGTATATTGTATGATATATTAGATTGCATGCTTTTTGAGGAAGTTGCGAAATACTATGAAAGGCTTGAAGGCACCTCCTCCAGAATTGCAATGGTAGACATACTTGCGGAGATGTTCTCAAAGTCTAAATCTGGGGAGATAAGGGAGCTCGTATTAATGACTCAAGGAGTACTGGCACCTCCGTTTGAGGGAGTGCAGATAGGCATAGCCGAAAAGTTCGCTGAAGCCGCGATAGCCACAGCAAGCGGTTACCAAAATGATGAAGTATTTAAATCATACAAGAAGACAGGAGACATGGGCATAACTGCCGAAGAATTCATCGGAAAGAGCAGGTTAAGGACATTCTCCAGAAAGGATTTCGAAGTGAAACATGTTTTTGAATCAATGCTGAAGATTGCAAGGACATCGGGTTCTGGCAGCCGGGACATAAAGATAAAAATGCTTGTAGAGCTGCTTGCATCGTCATCGCCTCTCGGGTCCAGATATGTTACTCGATTTGCTTTAGGCATACTGCGGCTTGGCGCAGGAGATGCAACGATACTTGAAGCGCTGTCTAAGGCATACACCGGAACAAGAGAAAACAAACCAATGCTTGAGAATGCCTATAATATATGCAGCGACCTTGGCAAGGTAGGTGAAATGTTGGCGGTGCACGGGATTATAGGCGTGCAGAACATAAAGGTTTCGCTTTTCAGCCCGATAAGGCCGTCGCTCGCAGAGAGGCTTCCTACCTCACCACAAATACTGGAGAAGATGGGTGGCAGGTGTGCTGTAGAGAGCAAATATGACGGGTTAAGGGTGCAAGTACATTTGGATAAAAAGGGCGGCAGAGTAAAGATGTTCTCAAGAAATCTTGAGGACATTACGGAGATGTTTCCGGACATCTCCAAGGCTGCACTTGTAGAAGTCGGCGTGAAAAATGCAATATTTGAGGGCGAGGCCATATCCTTTGATGAAGCTACCGGAGAGTTCAGGCCTTTCCAGGAGACGATACAGAGGAAAAGGAAGCACGGGGTCGAGGAGAAGAGCATCGAATTTCCGATGCACCTGTTTTCATTTGATCTGATGTATCTCGACGGCGAGGATTATCTAGGCAGGCCGTACAGCGAGCGCAGGAAAAGGCTTGAGGAAATAATAAAAGGGGATGGTCTGATAAGGCTTTCCGACAGGATAATAGCTGAAAATCCGAAGCAAATAGACAAGTATTTTGAAGAGTCAATAGAAAAGGGGCTTGAAGGCATAGTCGCAAAGGAGTTGAATTCCGTCTATGTAGCCGGAGCCAGAAAGTTTGGGTGGATAAAGCTGAAGAGAAGCTACAGAGGCGAGCTTTCAGACACTGTAGATCTTGTTATACTTGGTTATTATCTTGGAAGGGGCCAAAGGACCGAATTTGGGCTTGGAGGGCTTCTTTCCGGAACGTATAACAGCAATAGGGATATGTTCGAGACCATATCTAAGATAGGCACCGGATTCAGCGAGAAGCAGATGAAGGCGCTGAGCGGCGCGCTCAAAAAGATAAAAGTTGCAAAAAAGCCTGCTAGGGTGGATGCTTTGATATCTCCGGATTTCTGGGTGGAGCCACGGTATGTGATTACTGTAAGGGCCGATGAGATAACAAGATCCCCAATGCATACCTGCGGTAGAGGCGGCGATGAGGAACCTGGCTATGCGCTTAGATTCCCTAGGCTTGTGAGCGACGGAATACGTGAGGACAAGGGTTCGGGGGAAGCAACCACAACAGATGAGATCATAGAGATGTTCAAGATGCAGAAGAAGGTAAAGGTTGCCGATTAGCAGGCAAACAAAAGCGCATGGTTCCAGTGCATCAGATTAATTTGTTATTGAGCGCAAATATTAATCTAACGGACTTCAAAAGGATAGACGGCACTGGGAGTAATTCCGATGCGTTCAGACGCAAAATAAGGTTAAATCGCCCTTTCAATTTTGAGAAGTCGTATTTTTCTTTTTGTTCCGCCTTGCGCAGAATAGTTTCCTATTTTCCCATCGCTTCTTATTACCCTGTGGCATGGAACAAGAGGTGCAAAAGGATTTTTTCCAAGGGCAGTTCCAGCAGCCCGGTATGCTCGCGGATTTCCAGCCAGCTTTGCAATTTCCTTGTATGTCATAGTCTTGCCCCTTGGGATATTTAACGTCGCAACAAGCACCTTTTTCTGAAATTCAGTGAGTGAAGATTCCCTTATTTTCTTAAGGATTTCTTTCCTTCCCATTACTGCAGCCATAATACCAAAACCACGCATATTTTTGCATTTACTGCTTTTATCTGTTTATTATATAAGATACTTTTATAGTGTAAATTTTATCTGGATATATATTTAA
>JAJZOS010000069.1 GCA_021851985.1 Microcaldota archaeon
ATGGATGCATTATCGTAGCGGTTTTCTTTAGGAACTTGAGCCAATGCATCTCTTATTATGCTTTCATCTGATTGCGATAGCAATCCCGCCTTGGCAATCGGTTTGTATGACAGCACGAAATTCAGCAATTCTGGCAGGTCTGGATAATCGTTTGACAATTCAACTAGGATTTTTGATGGTGTTTCTTGCCTTACCTTCATTCCAATATCGTTATAGACCATCCCAAGAAGGTTGCTGTATCCCATCAGCATGACTATTTTCTTAATTGCGAACATTAGCTTTTTGATTGATTCTATATTGAGAATGTCCAGGGGTTTCAAATCATTCCTTGCTTCATTTTTGCTTATGTAGTCTGAATATCCTCTAATCATTTCTTCATGTTGCTCGATTAGATTAGATATAAGGAACATGCTGCGTTCCTCTTCCTTGTTTTCAGGGTCCAGCGTTAGCACCTGGCCGTTTACTTTCATCCTGCCCTCCTTTATTTCATTATCCAAGGCAGTTATGGCCAGATTTTTAAGTTCTTCCTTTATTTTGAGCACCAGATCCTGGCATATGATCCATGCCGCCATATTCTCCTTTCCATTATTTGTATTCTGCTTCATATATTACCGCCGCTTATTATGGCAACTGTAACCCCATTAATTCCGATTTTGTCCTTTATCTTTTCGTATGCAGCAAATGACGCAACGCCGCCCAATTCCGCAATTATGCCCTTTTCCTTGTAAAGCTTTTCTTTAGACCTTTCCATTTCGTTATCCGTAACTGCCACTGCCATGCCCATTGTCTTATTCAGCCCTTCTAGGGCCTGCACTCCAAAGGTTGGAAACCCTACAGCTATTGCATCCGCCTTTGTTTTAGGAATGCGGTATTTAATTCCGCTTTTAGAATTAAATGCATCCACCACTGGTGAACACCCTTTTGCTTCTACAGCTATGAGCCGCGGTAATTTTTTTATGCGCCCGGATGCTTTCATTTCCTTCAGGCCCTTGTATATCCCTGAAAAAAGCGTTGCATTCCCGACAGGTATTATAATGTTGGCAACCTCGGGCAGATTTTGCATTATCTCGTATGCCATAAGCTTCTGCCCCTCTTTTCTATAGCAATAATCGCCAGACAGGAAGAATCCTTTTTTTCTTGAATATAGCGCCGCCGTATCAAGTGCCTTATTGAAGTCCCCATCTACCATCTTTATAACGGCATCGTTAGTCGATTTTATGTCGTATATCTTGTCTTTGTTTGCATTGCTGCTTATGAATATATGGGCGCGGATGCCGTATAATTTAGAATAATAGGCTATTGAATATGCCATATTGCCCGTTGATGCACATACCACATCCTTATATCCGTATTCGTATGCCTTTGCCACTTCTATTACCGAGCCTAAATCCTTGAATGACCCGGTTTGGCTTCTTAGTTCAAGCTTTAAAAAAAGCCCCGAGTCTTCAGACGCCACCATATCGGTACCGCCTACTGCATAATGCTTATATGTGCCTTTGGGCAGGGCACTTTCGAAGTCCCAGAATGATCTGCCATTAGGCATTGCAATCCTGCCGGCATATACCACTTCCAGGATACCGTTGCATCTGGCACATACCTGACTGGCGTATGCACTGTCATATTCAGCGCCGCATTGAAGGCATTCCAGCTTATAATCCATACGCTTACCGCAAATATTAAATTTGCAAATTATAAATTAATAATAGGTGGTATTATGGAAGCCAGGGATAATAAAAAAATTTATGACAGCATCGAAGATATATTAGATAAAAGGCATTCGGCGCTCGTAGTCTGGGATGTACAAAACATGCTCGTAGACCGGATATTCAACAGGGATGAGTTTAAAGATAAGCTGAATGCAACGATATCTGCTGCAAGGAATTCGGATGTGCCAGTATTTTTTACTAAGATAACGCCTTTGCCTAGCAGGTATGAGTCACGCGTTAGGCTGAGCAGTGCACACAGATGGGACATGTCTAAAATTCCTGCAGATGCATTCGAATTGACCATAGTGCCGGAAAAAAATGATGTAGTCCTTAATAAAAATACCGCAAGCATATTTGTAGGCACAAATTTTGAAATGATGGTAAGGAATGCAGGTATTGAAAGCCTCGTTTTTACTGGAATAGCTACTGAAATTGGAGTAGAATCTAGTGCAAGGGACGCATTGAACCGTGGATTCTTCCCCGTGGTAGTGCAAGATGCGGTTTCATCGGCAGACAAGGATGCCCATGAAAGATCATTGGCCAACATGAAGAATATGCTGAGCGTGATATCGGTGGAAGAGCTGCTTAAGGCATGGAAATGATATATTTATTTAGGGTCATGTGTGGCCGAGGGCGGATTCATATTTTTCCTTGTTGAACTTGAGCCCTATGCTTTTTGATACGTAAAGCGCATCTTCCAAGGCGCTGGAAAGTGCAGATGTTGCGCCAGGAGATGGAGTTACATTGAATATTATGCCATCTCCCTTGATCTTAGATGCACCAAGAGATAATGCCCTTTTGTTTTCGTCTATTATTTGCGGCCTTATGCCGCCGATGTTGCCGGCAAACGTAAGATTTGAATACCTCAATGATGGCACTATTACGGATGCCTCATTCTTCAGAAACTTGTACTGCCCTATGACCGGCACGCTATAAAGCATGTTTTTCCTTATTATCCTACGTATGTCCTTGTTTAAAAGTATCTTGAAAAGGCTGCTTATCGTAGGAGCATCAAAATCGAATGTCCTTATGTAATCCAATGATGTACCGTTATGTCTGCGCTCCAGTTGAATGGGCAATGTGACTGTAGGCCCAAACCGGGTTATTGCAGGATTTGTTATGTCCGGATCGCCATGTATGGCAGCGAAAGGTATGCCGCCTTTTTGAACCCTGTACACCTTGCCATTGAGGACGCGTTTTGATGTGTAGAAATTGCCACCCACTGAAAGTATAGATAGGTTCTTGTCGTATCCCATTGATTTGGCAAAAAATAGGCTGTATGTGCCAGAAGCAAATATCACGAATCTTGAGTTGAATGTGTGCTTATCCGTAAATACGGTGTATCCGTCTGGGCTTTTTTTAACCTTCTTCACAGCGGTATCAAATAATATGTGCGTATGGGCTTTGCCTTTTCCGAATGAATTCTCGACATATGAAAGAGTGAGCTTTCCATAGTCGACCATATAACCTTTATCCGACAGCAATGCAAAAATCTTTTCTTTTGGATTGCGTTTATATGTTATGTTTGGCTCAATCGTTGAGATCTCTTTCTTGCCTATAGCTTTCAGCCCGGGAAATAACTCCTTTATCTTAGACGAATATATCTTTTCCAGCGCTTCTATTTCCTCTTCACCTACGCCAAGCACCATCTTCTGGCAGCTTTCTAATAGACCTTTGCGCTTGCTTTTTGGCAACATATTCACATAATTGAGAACCTTTTCTGCTGTAGCTTTGGTCTCCTTTGCTTTTTCGTATGTGTAGTTGGTTTCTATATCTCCAAAATGTAAAGTCTGGCTGTTATTAATGCTGTTTGAATTAAGCTTAGCCAGCGCACCATATTTTTCTATCAACAGTATTTTGTCGGTATTAGTATAGTTGCTTAGTGTGTATAATAGTGCTGCACCAGTTATGCCTCCCCCTACAATTATTATGTCGTAATTTTTATCCATTGCAAATCACATGGCGATTATGATCCATATGCTATATTTTTAAGGACATAGTTCAGTATGCCGCCAGCCTTGAAATATTCCATTTCCATATCGGTGTCTATCCTGCTCTTAAGCGAAACCGATTTTTGGGCGCCGTCTTTAGAATCATAGTACAGCATCTCCAGCGTATCGCGCGGCTTCATAGAACTCGGAAGTTTTATTGTAATCTCCTTTCCATAATCTATGGCGAGAGATTTTGCGTCGTCTTTGCCGTTGAATTGAATTGGCAGGATGCCCATCCCTATAAGATTGCTCCTGTGTATCCTTTCGAAGCTCTTTGCTATGACGGCCTTTACGCCTATAAGCGCGGGCCCCTTTGCGGCCCAGTCCCTGGAACTTCCTGATCCATATTCTATGCCCCCAAATACTACAAGTGGAATCCCCATCCTCTTGTATTTTATTGCTGCCTCGTATATAGGCATCTCATCCCCATCAGGATAGTATATCGTATACCCACCTTCTCTTCCATTTAACATGAGATTTTTGATCCTGTTGTTCGCGAATGTGCCGCGCATCATGACTTCGTGATTGCCCCTGCGGGCGCCATATGTATTGAAATCTTTTTGCTCTACCCCTTTTTCAATCAAATACTTGCCAGCTGGGCTGTCCTTCCCAATTGCACCTGCAGGGGATATGTGGTCTGTGGATACAGAATCGCCGAATACTGCAAGGATTTTGGCCCCGGATATATCTTTTATTGGACTTTGAACGTTCTTTAGTTCCAAGCCATCGAAGAAAGGCGGCTTTCGTATGTACGTGCTGGTTTCATCCCACTTGAATATTGCGCCAGATGGAGAATCAATCGCATTCCAGTATTCGTTCACGTCATACATCTTGCTTCCATATTCATCGTGGAACAGTGATATCGAAACATATTCGTTGGTCATTTTCTTTATCTCTGCGTCTGATGGCCATACGTCCTTCAGATAGACAGGAGTCCCGTCAGATGACATGCCAAGAGGGTCTTTTGTAAGGTCTTTTAGGACATTGCCAGCTATAGCGTATGCGACCACCAGCGGAGGAGACATCAGGTAGTTTGCCCTTACATCCCTATGAATTCTAGCTTCGTAATTCCTATTTCCGGAAAGCACTGCTGCGACGTCAAGGCCATTTCCGTTTATGGTGTCGCTCTGCTTGTCTATAAGTGGCCCGCTGTTGCCTATGCACGTGGTGCATCCGTATCCGACTAGGTCGAAACCAAGCTTTTCGAGAGGTTCCATCAAGCCTGCTTTTTTGAGATAATCTGTGACAACACGCGATCCGGGAGCCAAGCTGGTCTTAACCTTCCTTGTGTCTACTTTGAGGCCTTTTTCAATTGCTTTCTTTGCCAGTAGCCCTGCACCTATCATGACGGAAGGATTGCTCGTATTGGTGCAGCTCGTTATGGCTGCAATGACTATGTCGCCGTCTGAAAGCTTCACGTCATAATCTCCATATTTGATGATGGTGCTCTTTTGCGATTCGTGCATGGGTGCGTCCTTTATTGCGCCATTGCCCGGGCCTTGGCTTTCGCTGGACCATCTAGTATAGTCCTTGCCGTTTATCTTATGGTCAGGCTGG
>JAJZOS010000070.1 GCA_021851985.1 Microcaldota archaeon
ATCACTTCTATTGTATCCGAATATGCTGAGAAGCGAGGAGATTTCATCAAGCTCGCTGTTTGAAAACAGCCTTTGCTGCGAATCGATGATTTTTATTTGGTATCTGGTTTTGTTGCTCTGGGAAGAGGAAGAAGGTGCACTTGCTGCGCTTAGCCCAAATTCAGCGGAATCCCTGGCAAGCTCCTTCATTGATTTTTGATTGTCTGTTTTGCTGAAGGTCTCATTTATTTTTTCCCTGAAAGAATTAAGAGTACTTTCGTCTATCCTGCGCGAATTTGAATTATATCCTATGTATATTATCGAGTAGGTTTCATTAACAGGTATTTGGGCTTCGATTTCCGCTCCTGAGCGCCTTATCTCGTTGTCCAGAAACGCAATTGCGCCTGAAGTCGCTATAACACGCAATGAGAGTCGCGTGTTACTGGTTTCCTCAAGCCTTTTTATTCCTTCCCGCACTGCATTCCCTATAAATTCCGCATGCTCCCGGTTTTCCACAGGAGCTATCCTTCCATCGTCTTTGCCATGCCTTACTGCAGGGCCTATGAATCCTTTCAGCCTTCCGGAGCTTGCAAGCGATATGAAACCTATGGAGCCAAAGCTACTTGAATCGGTTTCATCCCTAAATATTCTTTTCACTGATGCCGTAGACATTCACTATAAAAGCGGTTGTTTAGGTATTTAAATATGTGTATTTACATTACGAATTTAGTAATATAGTGGAATATAGGTAAAAACGTTAAAAATATTTCACTTTATTTACGGATATCGTAATCATTTAAGAACCATGTTGGTTGACGTGTCCGCTACTCCTTCAAGCGCCCTTATGGCGTCTATCATACTATTCACTTTATCCATAGTCTCTGCGGTTATGAAGCATATTATATCAAAATTGCCTGACACCTCGTACACCTCGTTTATTCCTAGTTTTTTTATGGCTCCGGCAACGTCGGATGTTACTGATTTAGATGTTGCGACCATGACTATGGCACTGACAGTTTCGGACGTATCTACAGTAAACTTCTTGATTATGCCAGAAGACGTCAATTTTTTGATCCTTGCACGGATCGCCCCCTCAGTAAGGCCAGTCTCCTTTGCTATTTCTACAAACGGCTTCCTGCCGTCTGATTTAAGCGCCTTAAGAATCTGCGAATCTATGCTGTCCATAATTAACTAAAGAAATTGTAATATTTATATACCTGAATGTATCCATATGGAAATGATTTATATGAAGTTTTCTTTGTTCAGAAAGGGTGGAAAAGAGGTAAAGGAAGAAAGCGACTCTTACAGCAGAAATGGAGACCTCAAAGCAGCAGCGAGAGAAGCTGAAGGGGCTAAAAAACGCTCCGACACTGACCCGAAGGATATAGAATACCTTAAATGGAAGATTCTTGTGGAGAAAGAAGCAAGGGAGAATGCAAAGAGAAGAATAAGATAACTGTCTTTATTTATTATTCAACTTTCTGAGAAGCTTGTAGAGTTCATTGCTGTCATTTATGAGTTTGCCCAGCAGTTTTGGTTTTATGGCTTGGGCGCCGTCACTTAAAGCTTCCTCAGGTCTGTCATGTACCTCTATCATAAGGCCATCGGCCCCGCTGGCTATAGCTGCCATAGACATAGGATATATCAAATCCCTCCTTCCAGTTCCGTGGCTTGGATCGACTATTACAGGAAATGGTGTCTCTTTTTTGAGTATCGGGACCGCACTCATATCAAGCGTGTTCCTTGTCTTGGAAGGAAAAGATCCGCCAAGAGGGATTATGCCCCTTTCACAGAGGATTATTTTCCTGTTTCCTTCTGCAACTATCCGCTCTCCGAAACTCAGATATTCATCTATCTGGGAACTTGGTCCGCGCTTGAATAAAACAGGCTTGCCCTGCCTTGCGACCGATTCTATTAAATCCTGATTGAACATGTTCCTTGCGCCTATCTGAAGAATGTCCGAATATTTGGATACTATTTCCACGTCAGTTTGGCTCCTTACCTCAGTTATTGTAGGCATATCAAATTCCTTGCCGGCTTCATACAGATATTGAAGGCCGCTGAGGCCGAGGCCTTGGAATGAATGCACCGAAGTCCTTGGCTTGAATGCCCCTCCCCGCAGTATGTCTGCGCCTGCCTCTTTGACCTGCTTAGCTATCCTGAAGATCTGTTCTCTGCTCTCTATGGAACACGGGCCGGCAATATATATTGGCTTGTTCTTTCCTATCTCAAGCCTGCCCGCCTTCACAGAGATATCGTCTTGAATGTATTCCCTGCTCATCAACTTATACGGCACAGTTATATGTAGTGCTCTCGATACGCCGCGCATTGCCCTTAGCTGATCGAAGTCAATTTTGCTTTCGTCTCCTATAATGCCTATAACTACTCTGGATTCCCCGACAGACACGTCTGCCTTCAAGCCTGAGGTTTCTATTTTGCGGATTACGCTCTTAATGTCTTTTTCAAGAGCATTTCGCTTCATTATTATCAAAAAATCACTGTTAGGTGCCTTTCTTAAATTTTGTATTTTCATTTGATTATTGAATATAATTTAAAGCTTTTGTTCAAGTTGCATGTTTACAGTTGTAATGCGCAGATACAGATTAGGGATACAGGAACGGACTTCGCGCTGATGCAGAGGATCGTCAAGATACAGTCGCGGTTATTCTGGCAACGCGTTCTACAAGGATTCTCTGGCCGTCTGGCGAGGTGTTGTTGAATATTATCCACACATATCCGTCAAAAGGGGAGCCTATGGAATTGGAGCTTATAAGAGGTCCGGCCTCCTCATCTATAGTTGGATATCCTGGTACTTTAAGATTCCCGTTGCCGATATAGATATTTATGGTGTTCGTAGAACCCTCGGGAAACGTGGACATTGCGCCGTCCGTTGATATGTATTCCATAATTGAAGACGCCAGGGGATAAGGAACATGGGTGTTCCCGAAAAAGTTCTTTATTGTGGTATTAAGCGGCGAGACTATCACTATTGCGTTGTAGATGTCTGAACCGGTAGCCTGCCCGACAGTGAAAGACAGCGTCGCCAGCGAGTTGACAGGAGCCGAGGATGGAACTATGTTTGTAAGCGTGAGGCCGTTGCACTCGAACCCTGATTCTGCAATGCAGCTCGTTCCGAGATTGTTGTTGCTGAAAACCCCGAGAGAGAAGAGCGCGATAAGCACGATCGCGATTATGAGTATCGCCCATCCGTACGTCATCAGGTACTCCATCGCGCTCTGGAGCTTTGTGCTAAACATGATATTTTATTTAGAGGTGACACTATTTTAAAATATGATGTGATAGTCGCGAAACTGCCTACAGCTAAAGCATGTGGGCTTCCAATGATTGATGGTTTTTATGAAAAAACAAAAACCAAATATAGTTCCTGATTCGGAGACACCGCTTGCGACTGCCTAGTTTGCAGTTGTAGAGGCGAATATCTCCCTGAGCGTTAGTTGAGTTTAAAGGCAAGTTCTTGAAAACGTTTGAATCAGGCTGCACTGAGCCTTTCCATTAACAATTAACGTATTTGCCCATTGCCCATGAACAAAACTTTTGGCGAGGGCGAGATTTGAACACGCGGCCTCTAGATTTCTTAGCAATCACAGCAAAATGCTCATCACTCATAAAAGCTTAGCATATGAGTCTAGCGCTCTAACCAGGCTGAGCTACCCCGCCAGCACTTAAGTATTGTCCCGAATTGGTTTTTATTTGTTTGTTTTGCAGCTTTACAGCGAGCTTACTATCAGGGCGCCAATTATTATTATTGCAAATCCCAGAAGTTGGATTTTTGTGAATCTTTCCCTGAAAAAGTATATGCCTATCAATGCCGCAAACACTGGAGCAAGAGAATTGATCACTCCGGTAAGCCCCACCGCACTCAGCATCACCACCGCGCCGAACCCCACGGATCCCAAACCGTCAAGTATGCCTACGGATAGGATGCCTTTTGCATATGCTGAAATTTTATGGTTCGTCTTTTTGAACCTTACGAATTGCGCTGCAATTACGAAGGCGATCAGTGATGTGAGCTTCATGGCCATTATTGGAACTACAAAAGTTCCTGATGAGTCAATAGCATATGCGTATATTATGAATGATGCAGCCCAGAGAATGAAGGCCAATGCCGCTGGAAGGAGCTTTCTATTGAATTCATGTTTTTCAGTAGTTGCAATGAGCGCAGCGCCTATGAATACCGTTATCACGCCAATGACGCCTATGCTGCTTAAAGATTCGCCGAATATGAGGAATCCAAATACAACATATACCAGCGAACTTAGTTCTGCAAAGGCCATTGAGTTTGCTACCTGCTCGGTTTCAAGTGACATGTAAAATGAGACATACCCTAGGGCAAGGATTATCCCGGCTGCAACAGAAAGTGCGATAGGGTATACAGAGATTGAGCCGGTGTTTACGAAGAATAAAGACGCAAATGCGGGCATAAGCCCAATCACCATTATCATGATGCCCGTCCTGTAAGCACCCACCTTAAGCACAAATTTCTTGCTTATCGAATCGGCCAGAAGGAATGAGATTGAATAAAGCAGTGCAGCTGCAATTTGATAGGTTGTCATGAAATACCCAAGATTTATATTATAGATTCTGTATTTATACAATGTCTACAAAAAGATGGCCTTGGTAGTGTAACGGCTTGCATAGGAGGCTGTGGACCTCCAGGACCGGGTCCGACTCCCGGCCTAGGCCCTGCTAGATATTTTAACGATGATTCTGAAGTCCATGAAGACAGGCATTGAAGCCAGAAACATGGAACTTAAATTTAAAAACATTTTGCAATGTTTTTTGGTACTATTTTTCATCCGCACTGTAGTGCTTGTTTAAATATTTTTGTTGTGAATTCAATCTTTGCTGACGACTTATATACGATGCATGATTTTGGCGATGATATGGCTCCGAAGGATGAAAACAAATCTATTACTGAAGTTGAAATGACGCCAAACATCAATAGAATAGACTTGCCTAAGGAGACCCTGGATTTCTTTAACGGAGACGAGATAAGGGCGCGCGTTTTCTTTGAGAAGTACTCCCTAAAGGATGATTTAGGAAATATTACGGAAAAACTGCCTTCGGAGATGTGGGACAGGATTGCCGGGGAAATATCGGGTGTTGAAAAAACTGAAGAGAAGAGGAAGGAATGGAGAGAAAAATTCAGATGGCTGCTCGGGGATTTTAGGTTCCTGCCAGGAGGAAGAATACTTTTTGGTGCGGGACAGAAGAGGAATTCGACGCTCCTTAACTGCTATGTCATT
>JAJZOS010000071.1 GCA_021851985.1 Microcaldota archaeon
ATATTGCTATCAGCGTTTAGATCGCCTTTTTCGCTTGGTTTTTTCCAGCGTGATTAGGTATATCTCAATCAACGAAATGAACTGGATTGCCACGATTGTATAGAAGAATATTACTTCTGGCACGTTGAAATGAGCCATTATGCTGTAATAGGTTAGCATATTTGCTATGCTTGCAATTACTAGGATCACTGCCCAGAAGCCTATCCGTATGCTCTGAGATTGAGTTAGGTTATTTTTCATCGTCATGCACCTCAGGGCTCATGCGCTTTTCTCTCTCGTTTATATAGAAGTCAAGTGCAGTGAATACGCAGCCTATGCAGACCTTTCTGGGCACTCTGTCTTTGTCCATGTAGTCTATGTGCATGCCGACTATGCGCTTGCCACAGATGAAGCAGGTTGGAACTCCTGTGGCGTCTATCATCTGCCCGACTATCTTATTCATATATTCGCTTGTTTCCATTGTATTACCTTTATATTTTGATCCTTTTATAACTTTCGATTATCTTTAAATACCTTTCCTTGAACCTCTCATGAGTAAAATTCTGGCTGTGCTGCCAAGCATTAAAACTAAACCTCTTGTAGTCTTTCATTATCTTGCTTATAAGCTCTGGGACTTCGTTGATGTCGCTGAAAGTAAAGCCAGTTTCTCCCTCTTTCACAAATTCCGACATTGCTGTGCCATTCCTCACTATTACTGGAAGCGAGTGTGCATAGGATTCTATTATAGGATAGCCTTGCCCTTCGTGGTAGCTGTTGCTTAGATAGATATTCGCTTGCTTAAACAGGTATTCCATCGTTTCGTTATCCTGCTTGCCTAATACTCTTGCATCCTTAGGGGCTAAGAGCTTGGCTTTTTGGTATTCCTCTTTGTATTCCATTGTAGTTGAATTATCGCCGAACATAGTAAACTTGTATTTATGCTCTGAAGCCAGCTCAGCTACTTCTGGGTGGGCTTTGTTCCTGCCGTAGCGGGAGTAAACCAACAAATGCGGCTCTTTTGAATCATGCTCTATGTAGGGCAAATTGAAAGAGTGCGGTGCAGGGATTATTTCGTATTTTTCAGGATCTATTCCATAATGCCTTAGGGATTTAAGGTTAAAGTTGCTGTGCGTGAGCCATAAAATATCAAGGTCATTATATAACTTAAGATGTTCAAGCTCTTCAGCCATAACACTTGAATATGACGCATCGTTAATTAAGTATGGATATGTAAAGTTATGCCAAAAGATTATGTCATGCCTCTGGACTTTCCACCAGCTTGAAAAGTGCTGAGGATTGTGCCATACCCTGACTTCTGCGTTATTTACCTTCTTTCCTAAGTCCTTATCAAAATAGGAGAGGTTTTTAAGATAGAGATTTATGTATTCTCTTTTGTTTTTGAGCTTGAAAAAGTATTTTATCAGCATTGAAAGAGGGATTTTTGAGGATGTGCGGATATAGAAAGGCTTAAGTGTTGAGTCTTTTCTAAGTTCGTTTGGTACATTAGTGACAAAATCCATTACCAACAGCGATTTCTCATCAATACTTAAATCTATTTTGTGCATAGTTTTTGCCAGCTTCGACATTGCGTCATTAGGAAAATAGAAGTCTACAAGTTGCATTATAGCCATGTTTATACCTTTTTTATCCAAATATATTCTCCAGTAATGCCATCTTCATGCTTTATAGCCCCGAAATACTTTCCGCCATGTGACTCTAATAGCTTCTTTTTCTGCTCGAACTGGTAGCCATCGAGCTGGGGCTTATGCAGGCCTATTACAAACTCCATAGCCTTGCTAAGCAAATCTTCCGTTAAAAGCTGGAGCTCGCAGCCTTCGCAGTCCATTTTTAAGACATCTATATCATGAGGGGCGTCCGTTAGGCTAGTTAGCATCATTGAAGCGAATTGTAAGCTTGGGTATTTCTGCTTGATGCTTTCGTATATGGTTTTGTATTCCTGCTTCTTCTCCAGCAAATAAACACGATCAGCTCCGTTCATCAAAAAGAAAATTGCGCTTGAGCCGATGTCTGCGCCGATGTCTAGGACACTCTTGCCTTCCCAGCTTATAGAGCCGTAGCTCCAGATGTAGTCGTAGAAATCCACCCATGAGCATAAGGGCTTGAGCTCTCTTTCGAGCTTGGCGTATTTGAGGTGCTGGAGCCTTTGCTTGAGTGTGAGTCTGGGTGTGTAGTGGTTCATTTTACCGCCTTATTCAGCATATCTTCCAGCTTCGCTTTGTATTCCTGTGCGCTCTTGATGTTCTGCTCCAGGATTGGTATTTTGTCTTGAAGGTTAAGAGCTTCGCACATCGCTTTCTGGACTTCGTAGTTCTGGATCTCCCTGTTAAGAGCTGCTATTCCGTTCTGGTAGCCTAAAATCTCCTTTGAGCCGATAGGAATGTTTATGTACGGGTTTGTTTCCGTATTGATTTTGTGCTCCACTCCATAGACTCCTTTCCTTGACATGAACAAGCCCATAAGAAAAGCTAAAAGCATCAGGCCAAAGAATATTAGCAGGTAGGTAATGTAGCTCGACGGAAGGATAAACTTGAGCACAAGCTCATAGATAATAGTGATGTAGGCTATTGCACCAAGCCACCAAGCGATATAATTTCCCCAGCCTAATTTCGTGTAAAAGAAAGCCCTTGAGAAAAGCTCTTTGAGGTTCATTCAAATCCCTTTATTCCAAGCATTTTCAAAGTTTTGGTTTTATTAATTAACAAACTGCCGCTGATAAAAATAATTAACCCAGCTATAATGGCAAGGATAAATATAACGCTCACAATTGCTGAGTATATGACATAATTTGGAGTCATGAATCTACCAGGCTGAAAAGTATAAAACCAAAGCAAAGAAGCACATACTAGTAGCAGTATGCCTGTACCCATCAGAAAGCTACCTTTAATTTTAGTAAGTTTCATTCAAATCTCCTCCCTTTCGGGTAGTAGATAATCCTGAAGTGCCTGAGCAGATAGGAAGCCAGCAGGAGGGCTAGGATAAAAGATATTATGAATGCAACAGCGGCAGCTACATCAGTCAGGATAATTAACAGGTGGTAATGGGCTGGAACAAGCTCATAGATCCCTACAAATGGGAGTGCTATTATGTAAATCAGGCCTAAGATAATCCATATAAGGTAGAGGTTGTGCTTGAAGAATGCTGAGATTTTATGCGGGTTTTTATGGTTATAATCTGTTATGAGAAACCCTATGCCAAATAGGAGCATAAATCCAACCGCATCCAAGAGCAATATGCCTAAGCTTCTGCCACCTGAGTTTGTCAGCAATTCTGATACTCCCCATACCACTATAAAAATAAGTACATACCACTTATTTCGCTTGAGCCAGCTTTTTAGGTTTTGTTTTGCGTTCATTCTATCATCTTTTTATGCCGCTTTTTATTAGTATGTAAGCTAATATTATATATTAAAAGCAGACCTATAAAACATAATGTAAAGCCTGCCACTATTCCCACCATAGCAAAGATTATATTAAAAAACAAAGATGTGAAATTCTGCGAGCTTATCATTTGATTTAAGTTAACTATGAAAAGAGCTAAAGAAAGGGCTAAGACAATTACCCCTATTATCGTAAGAGCCCAACCTAACAGTTGTTTTGTTTTCATTCTATCCCTCTTCTAACTACGCTGACAAAAATGCGTATATTCCGAGCCGTGATGTATTCCCTGATGCGTGTTTCCGAATGCCATGAGATTATGTAGTTCAGCTTCTTCGTGTGTGTTTCTATCTGGGCTACTTTCATATTGCACTGCTGATGCAAAAGACCTCTTGGCTCTCCTGTGGCGTGGTCGTGGTCTAAAGAGATTTTCCCTGTTAGAGGCTTATCGCAGATGGGGCAGATGCCGCTCTGAGCGTCGTAGAAGAGCTTGCGGATGTATTTCTCTGTTTGGTAGTTCATTTTATTACCCTTAGAATATTGAAGCAAATAATGCACCAATTGCAATCCCCAACAGTATACCTCTAATTCCATCAACGCTATATTTACTTAGTTCTAAAGCAGTGACAAGACCAACGACAAGGAGGATGGCATCATCGATAAGAGCAAATAGGAGGTTGGTAGTAAAGGCAAAAACGATTAGTGAAAAAGCGATGATAAAAAATAATGCGAATATGCCTGCATGTTTTAGTGCTCTGCTCCAAAGCTTTTTGTTTGTTCGTCTACTCATTTGCTCATCTCCTTTTTCATTATTGAATAAAAGTAAAACCCAATACATGTAAACATGAAAGAGTTTATTACACTCCCGAATATGAGGAGCTCGAACGTACCAATTGGCATGCTTATAGGGATTTGGGAAACTAACTGATTTTTGAATAGAGCTATCAGGGCAGGAGCTGAAAGACTAGCAGGAAGTAATGCCATAATCATTGACAGGTTGTATGTAACTGCCGCCCCATATAGCCTTAATTTCTTATATTTGTTGTTCATTGGCTCACCTTGTTTTTGTTTTTCTTTAAGTGCAGTTATGCCGAAAATGGCAAAAGCAATTAAAGCTATTAGGTCTCCTTTTGTCATTTGCTCGCCTCTTTATCCCGCCTTAGCTGCCTCTTGAGCCTCTCTAAATCTCTGTTTGTGAGGGGTTCGCCGAGCTTGAGCTTCGCGAAGGAGTCCCGCACCCTGTGGCCGTTCTGGATTGAGAGTGTTGAGGTCATGGAAACCACCAGTCTACTTTATTAGGGCAAAGCAGAATACGATTTGGGGAAATACTTATCTCTCTGCCTTGAGCACTGTAAATTGCACCCACATAGTTAGAGATTGGCTGCGTAGATTCAGCGGTTGCTTTTGCATATATGCTATCGAGCTGGGCTGAGCTGTTTATGGTTATATTTTTGGTATAGCTGCGCAAGGTTTGTGTTGTATAATTGAATGTAGTGATTGTCTTGTGCCATACTGCATATTCTATACATGAAGTGTTTGAAGATGTATTGGCTGGATAAAATGTGTATGTGTATGTAGGCCCGATGTCCAGCCCGCTGTACCAGCCAGATAGTGGGAATAGCGCTGAAGACAGATAAGCTGTGGGGGGAACAAAGATAGGCAGGAAGCCAGTCGCCAGCGTGCTCCACAAAAACCAAAGCATTATGGCAATGATAATAACCGCAACTACTATA
>JAJZOS010000072.1 GCA_021851985.1 Microcaldota archaeon
TGAATTCAGTTCCGGAATATGGCTGTATAAGCGCTATGTATAGCAGGCTTATCGATACGTACATGTTCCTCTGCTTCGACGTCCTTCCCGAGAGAAGCCCGTTGAAGGCGAGTATCCCTATTTCAAGCGCAAGTATAATCGGGGAGGAGACTCCTTCAATAACAAAAATAACAAGGCCAAGAATGAGGGATGCTATGACCATGGTGAGCTCCTTTTTCAGCATCCTGAATATCCTTAGGTAAAAGAGCGAGACTATTGCGATGGCTAATGCAGCGGTAGTATACAGCCATATTCCGGAACTGAATTCAACCATGCCAAACAGCTAAATCAAGTATATAATAAATCCAGCAAGTATATATGCTGCGGCTATCACAAACGGCACAACACGTTTTCCAACCCTTATTATGTCCTTGCTGACCTTATTCAAAATCTCCTCAGATCCGGTACCCCATACCTTAAAGTTCCTGAACTTGAAAGAGGACATGCAGAATTGCACAGGTTCTATATCGGCTATTGCACGCCCTATCAATCTGTCTATTACAGGTATTATCTCCGTATGTTTCGTATGTCTCCCAAGGGCGTTCCTTGCGGACATAGCTATTGAGTTTACAGAATGCGTATCTGTGGTGCAAAGTTCAATTTCTATCCTGTGCTTCTCCCTTACATGCTTTATTATTGCAGTTCTGAATCCGGGCAGCATGTTGTTTGCATCTATGCATAAAATTCCGAATTTCCTGCTGCCAAATTTGAATATCCCAATGCTTGAGTATCCGGAACCAAGATCCGGTTTGTGCAATATCGGCAAAAACTTGGCGTTTGCCGAGCCAAATTCCAATCTGCGCTTTTTTCTTTCTGATGTTGCATTTTTTATTGCATTTTCGTATTTGACTACATATGCGCTGCCATTGTATATTCCTTTCAATTCGTCGGGGCTTGCTGTCTCGAATCTGGAATTGTGCATGTCAACAAGCATCGTTCTTATCCCTTTGTTTGTGGCCGCCTGTTCAAGCCTTTCACCAACGCTTCTTTCGATGTCCTCAGTGACGTATGGTGCCTTGGAAAGCGCCAGAAGATTCATTTCATTAATGCGTATGTCTACCGCCCTGCATGGTGCAGAGCTTCCCAGCCCAATATATCCGAATGCCGATTTATGGTCTTCATGCTTCAATTCCTCTATCTTGCTGCAGACCATTTCAATCATCTCATGAACCTGCCTTGAGTTCATGGGGTTGTCGTCTATGTTCACGGCACCGTGCATTATGAATGGCGAAGCGCCATACCTTGAAAATATGGCATTGCCCATCTGCTCTGTAAACATGCTTCCCCCAACGTTTCCGAAAGGCCCGTAGTGTATATCCGGCTTCACAAAAACCGATTTTATGGCAGAATTCCCATACAGCACGGCAATGTCAACGTTCACGTCCCTGCTTGTGCCTCCCTTTCCGAATATTGTAGTATCAGAATTTAGATTGTATAGCCAGTGGCCTATCATCGCGCTGAAAAGATTCACGCTGCTGACCGAAAGCTTCTTCTTTGCCGGCCTGTCAAGCAGGTACAAAATCACATATCCCATTGCAAGAAATACGAGCATGCCCAGCATAAGCTTTGCCAAGGCAATTCCTATGGGTACATCGATCCTGAACAAGTATCCGCCAAACAGCACATACATTATCACATTAAGGATTGGCTGTATTTCTGCAGTGAACATTGCGCTCTTACGCTGTCCTACCGCTATCCTGTTTATTATGAACCAGTATCCGTAGATGCTTGCATTTGCAAGTATCAATATGGCTACGGCTATTGCGTCGCTCTTAGATAAAAGATAAACTGCCGAATCTACCATTACAAAAATGGAGTATGCAGCTGCAACTGCAAGCACGGCAAACATTGCGTGCTTTGTTTTCATGTCCCTTCTCAGTATCCTTATTATCATTACCATTATCAGTGCGGGCAGGCTTACTATCATAAGGCCTGACACTGCGCCCACAGTTAACTCATTCATAGTAACCGAAGAGTTAAAGTGCACAATGATGTCCGACACTATGCCTGAAAATATGCCTATTGCGGCTATTATCAATGCGGATGATACGCTCCCGGGTATCTTCATCTCGAAATAACTAGAGTATTTTGTTATGTCCCTTTTAGGCGGCATCAAAACACATTATTTTTATTTACCGAATCTTCTTTCCCGTCTATTATAATCTGATATGGCATTGTAGAGGTCATGCTTTGTAAAGTCAGGCCAGAGTTTCTTGGAGAAATATAATTCTGCATATCCTGCCTGCCATGGCATGAATCCGGAAAGCCTTATCTCACCTGACGTCCTTATCACGAAATCTATATCAGGAACCTTGAATGACATCAGGCAATTCTTAATCATCTCTTCATTTATCCTGTAACCCTCTTTGACAAGCGTGGTTATTTTCTTTGCAGCAAACACGATGTCATCCTTGCCCCCGTATCCTATGAGCATATTTATCACTCCTTTCTTGTTATTCTCCGTCCTATCCTCAAGCTTCTTGAATAAGAGTGAAAGGTCTTTCGGAATTGATCTGCTTTTGCTTATTATATTGAGCTTTATTTCGTTTTCCTCGAGTCTGTTTATCAGGTTTTTATCCTTGCAGGCCTTGCGGTATATGTTAAACAGCGCATGCAGTTCGTGTGTAGACCTTTTTGTGTTTTCCGAAGAAAGAGCCCATACTGTCAGATTGTTTATCCCGTAATTCCTGCACCATTCGCTGAAATCTATGAACTTATTGACGCCAAAATTATACCCTTCAAGCACCGAAAGCCCATTGGATCTGGCCCATCTCCTATTTCCATCAGGTATCAAAGCCAAGGATTTGGGGATTCGGTCAAATCGCATTTTATTCTTTCTACTTGATGGCTATTTATCTATATAAATGTTATTGTTTTTTATTACCCTAAGTCAAAGCTATAATCATGAGATCTGCAGATGCGGTAACGGTTCTGCGTGTATTATTAATAGTGGCAGCAGCATACCTTGTGGTTCTGAAGTACTCGCCCGTGCTGATAACCCTTATTATTGCAGTTGCAATGTCAATGGACGCCATTGATGGTTACATGGCCATACGCGAAGCAAGCAGGGGCACCGTAACGCTGCCCATGTACCTGTCTTCTCTTATCGGAAACAAAAATTCAAAGGGAATAGTCAAAAAATTCAAATCAAAACTATCTAAATCATCCAAGTTCGGGGCGAGGATTGATGTGGCCGGTGACAGGGCTGTAGAATACATATTATGGGCTACTTACACCTACCTTAATGTGCTGCCTTTGTTTGTCATAATCATAGTAATAATCAGGCATTCTTTTGTTGATGCAGTGATGGCTGCAAGGGGAACGTCCTCAAAGATGAAAACGAAATTCGCTGCCGTAGTATACTCTTCAAATTTATGGAGGGGAGGCATAAATGTGGTTAAGTTTGCTTCGTTCTCGTATCTTGCCTTTGCATATGTACTCGGATATCCGATATGGATCGGATACGCACTTGTGGCAGTTCTTGTTGCGTATATACTGCTTAGGGGTGCAGCAGAGATATATGAGGCATATTCATAATGGCAATTTAGTGATGTTATGGCAAAAAAATGCATAGTAAGCAGCTGCATAATAATAAAGGGCGGAAAGACCCTGCTGCTTATGCATAAAAAACTCGGCAAGCTGATGTACTGCGGCGGCCATGTGGATAAAAATGAGACCCCCGCCGAGGCTGCCGTGAGGGAGGCTATGGAAGAAACAGGATATCATGTTAAGATACTCGGCAGGAAGGGCGTGGACATGCCAAAAGTATGGTACAGCCATGAAGAGCCAGGCCCAGTAGCCATACTATATGAGCACGTTTTTTATCCTAAGGGGAGGCATATACATTTTGACCTTATATACCTTGCAATGATCGTGGGAAAAAGAGGCAGAATCAGAAAAGGGGAATCTACGGAGCTGAAGTGGTTTTCAGAAAGCGAGATAGACGGCCTTGATACATATCCAAACGTAAAGGGCGTTATTCATAAAGCATTCAGTATGTCAAGGAGTTTCAGGGCGGAGGTGAGTTAACGAAGCCCGTCATAAGCGTTGTAATTCCAGCTTTCAACGAAGAGAAGTATATACATAACGTTATAAGCGGGCTTAGGAGCCAGTCCATGAAGAATTATGAGCTGATAGTCGTAGATGGCAACAGCACTGACAGGACAAGGAGCATTGCAGGGATGCATGGGAGAGTGGTAATCGAGACCAAAAAAGGGATAGGGGTTGCAAGAAATACCGGCGCCAGGCGTGCCAAATCCGACATAATATTATTTACAAATGCAGATACAAGGGCGAGTCCGGACCTCCTCAGGACATACGCCAAGCTTTTCAAGGACAGGAGCATTGTTGCAGCTACCGGGCCCCTTATTCCTCTTGAAAGAACGACCTTCTTCATAAGATTCGGATACTGGTTTGCGTCAGTCGTCCTGGCAAAGTTTGCATTTTCAATAGGCAAGCCATCCATAAGCGGCTCCAATCTTGCAGTCAGAAAATCAGCGTTCGAGAAATGCGGCGGTTTTGACGAATCCCTTTCAACATACGAGGACCTTGACCTCGTGCTCAGGCTAAAGAAGTATGGCAATATTGCATACATTGATGATGCCTATGTCGCTACCAGTGCAAGAAGGATAGTCAGGTGGGGTATATTGAGATACATACTTTTCAATGCGGCGAATGTTTTAAGGTATAATCTTTTTCATGCATCACACAAGAACTATGAGCCAGTGCGTTGAATTGTAGCAAACATATAAATCGTTAATTACAAAATACTGTATGCGGATGTTATGTTGGATGCAAAGGACGCGTACATTAAGGTAGAGGAGGAACTCAAGAAGCACATAGCAGGAAAGGCCGATGTCATAAAGCTGCTGTTCATAGGCCTTGTGGCGAACGGCCATATACTCTTGGAAGGGGTGCCTGGAGTCGCCAAAACTACGATGTCAAAGGCGCTTGCAGATACGATTCAAGCGGAGTTTAAGAGGATACAATGCATGCCTGACCTGAATACGGAGGACATAA